>JALGSS010000147.1 GCA_029821745.1 Candidatus Zipacnadia bacterium | reverse complement strand
TGCCCTCGAGCTTGAGAAACGAGAGGGCGAGGGTGCGTCGGACGCGATGATCGAGCAGTTCATGGCGGCAATCGCCCGGAAAAGATGAGAGGAGAGGCCACAGATGCAGATAGCGTGTGGAACAGTCAGCTTCAGGAATCGCCCCGTGGAAGAGGCATTCGACCGCATCAAACGGGCCGGATACGAATGGGTGGAGCCCCAGGCGACGCCCCCGTTCTGTCCGCACGTTGATGTGGACAATGATGGTGGGCGCCACCGCCCTCTGGGCCTTCCACGGCGCCATCATCCCCGACCCGCTCAGCGTCGAGTATGTCACGCGGTGCATCGAGTGGGCCTCAGCCGCCGGGATTCCCGTCGTCAACATGGGCGATGGCGTCAAGCCCGAGGACATGAGCGAGGACCACGCGTGGGGTGTTCTGACGGAGCGCCTCCTTCAGATAGTCGAGGCGGCGAAGACCCACCACGTCTACGCCGCCATCGAGCCTCACGGGACCTTCTCGCTCACCCCGGATGGTCTGCGACGCATCATGAGCATCTCCGACGAGCCATGGTTGGGCATCAACTACGACACCGCTAACATCCACCGCGCCACGTATGTCGAGACGCGGGACGGCGCATATGACTGGAAGCCCGTGGGCGAGAAACAGGATGAGGTCGAGACGCTCCACCGCGTCGTCGACCGCGTGGTGCATGTGCATCTCAAGGACGTCGTCGGGGCCAAGTGCGTGGCTCTCGGCGACGGCGAGGTCGACAACGCCGGGTGCATCCGCGTATTGCAGGACGCCGGGTACGACGGGGCGCTGTCCCTTGAGACGGAGGGCGAGTTCGACGCCGACGAGGGCCAGAATCTGATCGAGAAAAGCCGGGAGTGGCTGCGCGGACTGCTGGGCGAGTAGCGAGGGAGGCAACTCGACGCAGACGCCCTCATCGACACGCCCTGCGCGAGATTATTGCCCCCTGGACGGCGACGTCAGTGCGCTGAGTGCCTGCTCGGCTGTACCCCGTGCGGGCAAGTCGAGCAGTTCGCTCGCGTCGTAGACCAACCGCCCCTTCGAAGTGTCGATCTCGATGATCCCGCTACCATACCGGGAACGCATGGCCGGGGAGTCATGCAGCATATCGGTGCGGCTGGGCCTGGGCACGCCGTTGACCTCCAGCGCCATGGTGCTGAGGTCCACCCGAACACTATCCCCCTCGTCCGTAGCGCCGCGAAGCACGTTACCGTCGATGACGGGCATCGCGAGGGTCTCCAGGAACGCCCGCCCGGTGGGGTGCTTGTCGGTGTCCGACACCTGGACAACATGCCAACCGTCGATCTCAATGTGCGCGCAGAGCGCCTTGCCCACCTCGTACAGATTCCACGGGCCGACCTTGCATGGCGTGAGACCATGGGTCGCGATGAGTTCCCCCTCACCGACCAGCCAGTTCCGGTGCTGCACGACGCGTTGCGCCGGCCAACCGTCGGTCCGCGCGCGCAGGACTTGGGATGGCTCTGACGGGAACAAGACACTCCACCAGCGCGATCGCGCCTTCGAGGTGATTGGGTAGGCCCCGTCCATGTACTGCACTGAGCCCATCGAGACATGAGGCGTGTTGTAGTAATGAACGAGCTGGTTGGTGCGCCAGTCTGAGGGCGGCTCGTAGTACGTCGGATAGCCGGCGGTGGCACGCTTGCCGGTGTATATCAGTTCGGCGCGCTTGGCAGTGTCGGCCAGGAGACACGGCAGGAGGCGATGGGGCACGATGCGGCCGCCGGCGAAGAACATCCCCTCATCCTGGTTCAGGCGCGGGTCCCGGCCATTGCCGAACCCGTCTCCCGCCGGCGACAACCCGTCGGAGCGTGCGTAGTCGAAGCGAGGCTCCCCGACACCCAGGGCCAACCACACCGTCGGCAAGAAGGCATCGTAGCGGTTGTCATTGAGGTAGTCGCAGCCGCGATCCTCCTCGTAGCCGCGCATGAAGCAGCCGCCGAGGTACCCACCGACACTCAGCAGGCAGCGCTCAGCCAGCATGACGTTGAACAGGGCCTCTGCGCCGCGCCGGACATCCTCGGCAGGCGCGTGGGCTGCGAGCACCTGCAGCGCGTTCGATGTATGGAATTGGTAACGGTGGGAATTCCACTCATAGAAGCCGCGCTCGAATCGCCACGCAAGCCATTGCCGCACTTCCGTCAGGTGACCGCCAATATCCTGTCCGCGCAGGTGCTGGGAAAGCAAGCCGACGGTCAGGAACATGATATCGTGGTTCTCGGTGTGCTGGCGCGGCCACTTGGCGAGGCGGCTGAAGGAGTTCATCTCCCAGTCGCGGATCACCGTCTCCAGGTGTTCGCGGGCCGCCTCGGTGAGCCGTGGGGATTCGCGGAAGTCGAACAGCGTCTTCGCCAGGCGAATGCCCATGAAGTCCCGGTCGCGGGGCAGGGCCACCTGCGCGAGGTAACGCCCGGCTTCGTCGGTGCCTCGGTCCAGGCACAGACGCGCGTGGTTGAGAGACCACAGCCGCCCATCGGCAGGCTTCATCCCGGGCTCGAGGTCGGCGAAGGTGTCGATGATCCACTCCAGATACTCCCGGCGTCTGGTCTGGAGTTGGGCGTCGTAGGCGTCTGGTGTGCGGGAGCCTGCAGAGCCTGCAGTATTCACTGTGGTTGCCTCCAGGGATCGACACGCTGCCCGGCGCGTGAGGGACGAAGGTGCAGCCCAGATGGCAAGTTCGAGATATCGATCAAGTTCTCCTCGGACCGCAGGCTCGGGTAGTTCGCGTGGAGCACAGACGGGGGCGACGATGGATCGGGCCATGTGGGAACGTACCGGGCAGGCCCGATGTCGCCCGCGTCCTCAATAAGAGTCGCCAAGCGACACCAGGCCCTACCCGGCATCAAAGCCCGTGGAGGCAAGGGGAACCTGACCGGGCCTCACGGCGTGGTGGTCGGCTGCATGACATGACACACCTGTGCCCAGGCATCACGCAGGCCCATGGACACCGGGCCGTCGTCGTGCACTACCATCGGCACCTGGTTCGCATTGGCCGTGACGACGGCGTCGTCAAAGGGCAGCTTGGCGAGGACCGGGAGGTCCCGCTCGGCACAGTAGCTCTCGATGGCAGCCGTGTTCTCGAGGTTGATGTCGTACTTGTTGACGATGACGGCGGGAGAGATGCCGAAGTGGTCGGCGAGAGTCACGACCCGCTCCATATCGTGCATCCCAGACAGGGTCGGCTCGGTCACCACTATGGCCATATCCACGTCAACGAGGGATGCGGTCACTGTGCAACCGATTCCGGGCGGGCCATCGATGAGGATGTACTCGCTGCCGGCTTCAAGCGCTGCATTCTCGGCGACCTGCCTCACGCGGCTGACTAGTTTGCCGCTGTTCTCGGCAGCAGGCTTCAGGCGCGCGTGAACCATCGGCCCGTATTCGCTGCGTCCGCTGAAAACTACCCCGTTAACAACGGCTTCGAGGTGAAGGGCGCCGCTGGGGCACGCCACAACGCACAGCCCACACCCCTCGCAGGCAGTCTCACTGATCGCATCTACGGTGATGGCGTCAAACCGGCAGAGCCGTTCGCACTCTCCACTGCGAGTGCATTTATCGGCGTCTCGCACAGCGACGTGGGCTCCCCAGAATTCCTCCTGGAAGTCGTCCGCGGGATGCAACAACAAGTAGAGATTGGCCGAGTCCACGTCGCAGTCGGCCAGTACCGCTTTGTCGGCGAGGGCTGCGAAGGAGGCCAATACGGTGGTCTTGCCCGTGCCGCCCTTGCCACTGATGATAACTATCTGTTTCATTCGACACCTACTCCTGTGAGTTCTGCGCTTGAGTCTGTGTGCTGACGACGCTGAAGCAGGTACGGCCACCGATCTCCAGGCGCTCGATGCGCCCGTCCCGCGAGAGGTGCCCCAAATGCTTGAGGACTTCGTTGGAGTGCAGGCCCAAGCCATTGACAATGTCTTCGACGCTACACGGACGGCGCTTAAGCAAGCTAACAACCGCCGCCTCATTGGCGGGCCCTCGCGTCTCGCTAGATTCGAACTGGTAGTCGTGAATAACCTGAGCGCTGCCGCCGAGAATCTCGGCACAGACCTTGAGTTCTTCCGGACACGCGGCCTCAGCGGAACCCTCCGCGGGGGGACGCGCTACAGAGTTCAGTTGTATCCGGTCGGGCGCGATCTCCTTGGCGATGCGCGCGATCTTCTCGACCTGAGAGCGCTCTGTCGTCAAGCCCGCAAGTACGAAGACCTCCAGCCAGATGGGCCCGCCGAACTCGCGGCGCAAGTCCTTGAGCCCAGCGACCATCTTGTCGAAGGTGATGTCTGGATGCGGGCGGTTCACGCGCTGGAAGGTATCCTCATCGCCCGCGTCGAGCGAGGGCATCACAAGGTCCGCCTCAGCGACCGCCTTTCGCACCTCGGGGTCCCAGAAGAGAGAGCCGTTGGTCACGACGGCCACCGGGATAGCAGTCATCGCCTTGATTCCGGCTATGAGTTCTCCCAGCCGCGAGTAGAGCGTTGGTTCGCCGGAGCCGGCAAAGGAGATGTAGTCCGGAGGTGGTCCTGTGGTGAGCGCGCGGCTCAGTTCGTCCAGGACCGCCTCCAAGGGTACGTATTCGTCTCGCACGACGGTCTTGTTCGTGGTGCGCCCCAGTTGACAGTACACGCAGTCATACGTGCATGTTTTGAGGGGGATGGTGTCGACGCCGAGGGAGCGTCCCAATCGGCGGGAAGGCACCGGGCCAAACAAGTACTTGAACGATGCGTCATCCATCGCAGTCGCTTCCTGTTGCTGCGTCTTTCGTTAGCACGTCACACGGACAGTGCCGGCAGCATCACACGCCTGCCGACCCAGTCCATCCACGTACGTCGGTCGCGCGTTGCGCCTATCGCGCCATCAGGTGCCCACACTTGGCGCACTTGATGCTGGTGCATGGCACGCCCTGCTGGTGTGCCTGCTGGTGACCACAGGACGGGCACGTGCACTTGCCGCTGGGCCCGAGCCCTTGGCCGCCCATCCGCCCACGGCCGCCTCCGCCCATTCCACGTCCCGTTCCAGCACCCGTGCCTGATCCGCCGGCGCCTGTGTCTTTACGCATCTCCGAGCGCCTCCTTTGCGCTTAGTCGTTGGGTGTCTCGAAACACTTCCAGCAGTTGTTCACCCCGCTCAGGCTGAGCGGACAACAGCGTCTCGCCTCGCGAGTACGCTTCGGCGATGACACGGTCCTGCGGTATCCCTGCCAGGATTGGCAGCCCCTCGGCATCGCAGTATCGCTCGACACCGTCGAAGCCTGATCCGAGGCGGTTGATGATGACCCCACAGGGCACACCCAGCACGCGACAGGTCTCAAAAGCGGCGCCCAGGTCGCTCAGGCCAAAGGGGGTCGGCTCTGTGACAAGAATGCAGAAATCGCACTCCTCCACCGTCTCCTGCATCGGGCAGGCTGTGCCGGGAGGCGCGTCGACGACCGTGACCCGGTCAGCTCGTATGTGCTGTTTCACTGCCTTCGTCACGGGCGTTGCTCTGGGGTGGCCTACTGCCAGTTCGCCCGAGACGAAGTCGATCTTCTCGGGCGTCTCGCCCAGATGAACCTTGCCCACAGAGCGCGGCACTTCCTCAATGGCCCCTGCGTCGCAGACAAAGGCACACGCTCCGCAGCCCGAGCACAGGTCAGGGAAGACCAAGACTGCGTCCCGAATAACGGCGATAGCGCTTTCCTGGCAGACTTCCGCACAGCGCCCACAGCGTACGCAGACATCCAGGTCCACCACGGGCGCCGGCACGCCTACATCCTCCTCCGTGTGAATCGCCGGCTTGAGCAGCAGGTGCGCGTTGGGTTCTTCGACGTCGCAGTCCAGGAGTTGGACGCGCCCCGGATACGCCTCACACAAAGCCTGTGCCAGACTCGTGGCGATCAGGGTTTTGCCCGTCCCTCCCTTGCCCGCGGCAACGGCAATGGTCGGTAGTTGTCCCATCGGTGCGTCCATTGGGCTACTCCGTTTCGTCCTGGTTAGATCAATATCTACCAGTTGGTATAGCAGGTCCTTGAGCGTACATTCAGACTGTTCGCCCGCTGCTCGACGCATCGGGCATCGGTTCTTTCGTCAGTTGGGAATCCATCCTCCTACCCCAGGCCGGTCACCTTGCGTGGGCCGCCGGCTCCCATACCGGTGTGGGCGCCCACATTGGAGGAGTCGGTCTCGACGAGCTGCCCAGAGTTGAGGCTCTCGATGCTCTCGCGAACGGTGCCCCCGCCAAAGGCATACATCTTCAGAGCGCCGGCGGACAGGGCCTGGAAAGCGCTCGGGCCAAGGTTCGCGGCGACGACGCCCTCCGCGCCCGCGTCGGCGACTATCTGGGCAGCGGCAATTCCCGCGCCCGTTCCCTGCTTGGCGGCCGTGTTCTCGAGGGCCTCGAATTCAAACGTCTCTGTGTCGACGATCACGAACCACGCACAGCGACCGAACCGAGCATCAGTCTGGTCATCGAGTCCGGGGCCCGAAGCCGCAACGGCTATCTTCATGTGAAGCCACGTCCTTTCGGCATAGTGATTGGTTTCCGCGTAACGGAGCCCAATAGCCGGGGCGACCCACGCCCTCCAGCGGACCCCGCATGTTCCATGCTACATTGGGTCAGTGTTGACAAGTACTCTCTCCGCCCAGAAGCGTTCCGTCGGCAAGGGCCTTGGCGGCCGCCAGCGCATCGCCTTCGACACCGATAACCAGATCGATTCCTGCTGCCTCCAGGAGGCCCACCGCACGCGGACCTGCGCCCCCGGCGATCACCCAACTCACACCCTTTTCACGCATCAGTTCGGGCAGCGCTCCGGGCTCATGACCGGGGTTCGTCAGCCACTCCACAACTTCGACGTTCTCGCCCTCGCCCTCGCTCTCCGCAAGCAGATAACGCTCACAGCGCCCGAAGTGGGCCGAGACTGTCGTGCCGTCACAGGCTACCGCAATCCTCATACTGACTCCTCACCTATCTGCCCTGCACATGTTTTTCGCATATGCTCGGGCTAATCGAAGCCAGGCTTGCGCCTGGCCTGCTCCTACTAGTGTACCTTGTGCATGGACACGAGGTTCAGCACGGCTTCCGCGTGTCGCTCGAGGACCGTAACCCAGTCCCGCAGGTGCTCTCGGCCCAAGTCCGTGATCTCGTACATGCGGCGATTCGGTCCGGACGATCCCGGCTGCCACGAGGACGTTACGCTACCGGCATCTTCAAGTCGGCGAAGCGTACGGTACACGATCGCGGCGTCGATCTCGGAGTCGGTCACAGCCTCTCGGTTCGCCTGCTCGATGATCTCGTAGCCGTACCTGGCCTTCTCGCGTTCCAGCAGACTCAAGATGACGGGCTCCACAAGCCGCGTCACACGCCCCAACCCGCATGAGCAGGGGCCTTCCTGAGAGGCGTGCTTACGACAGCAACTGCGACGCAATGGCGTGGATCCCTCCTGTATATGTGCTAAACATATACCACCATCCTGGGGCGGTGTCAATGCCGATGTTCTCGGACCTTAAGCGTCGAGGGAAGCCTGATTTGCGGGGTGTTGTCGTCATCCGCGTGGAGTGGCCGGACTACGAGGGCCGACGCCCGAAGTATCCGGCCCGCCGTTGACTTCAGAAGCCTGCTATCGAGGGCCGGCACTGGTTGCCACGCAGTGGCAACCAGTGCTTGTGGACGATTCCTCACGCACTGGCACTGGGAGTGCCAGTGGCACCCGTTCGTTGACGGCCTGCTATGTGCCACCCTCTCACGCGATTCCGCGAGCCACGCACCTTGCCCGCGGCGCTTTCCGCTCAGGGAGGACATCCGGCTGTGGCCGCCAAACTATAGATATGGGGGTGCGTGCGGGGACCCGCACCATCGCCGGCATCCGGAAGGCGCACTCAGGACGTTAGTCTCCGTGGAGGTCCGCGCAATGCTTGCACGCTGTTCGCGATCCGCAAACCGTGGACACTGGGCGCCAGTTCTCACGCTGGTGGGGCTGCTCTCTGCGGCGCCATCGCTTTGGTCCGCCCCGGTGGCGTCAGTGCCGGTGGGCGATGCGATGCGGCGCGAGATCGAGTCCGATTGGGAGTGGCGCGACCGAGCCGCAGAGCTCAAGGTGAACCCCAGTGGCGAGATCCAGGGGGCCGCGACCTGGGACGATGCGAGCGGCGCGGTGGACGGGAAGAAGACGGGGAGCTTCGGGTTCCACACCACATACTCCAAGAACCCCTGGTGGCATGTGGACCTGGGCAAGCCCTACGAGCTCGGCCGGCTGATCATCTACAATCGCAACGAGAGAAACCTGGACAAACGGGCCTGGGGCATGGTCGTTCTGGTGTCACCTGACGGCAAGCAATGGCGCGAGGTCTTCCGCCACACGGATGAGCCTTTCGGGGGCATCCGCGACGGCAAGCCACTCACCGTGGACCTCAGAGATCGCAAGGTAACCGCGCGCTGGGTCCGCTGTCAGGTCCCGAAGCAGGTCTCCTTCCATCTCGACGAGGTCGAGATATATCCGGCCGACGATCCCGAGACGAATGTGGCCCTCGGCAGGCCCGCGGACCAGAGCAGCGCGGGGCGCTCGTCACGGCCCAAGCACATGGTGGACAGACCCGAAGAGGAGAGCTACACCCTCAAGCGCCTCCGTGCCTTGCTTGAGGGCCAACGGAAGCTTCTGGAGGCGCTAACAGCGCGGGACGGTGACCGGCGGCACGCTCTGAGAGAGGAGCTTGCCGCCGCTGAGGGAAGCCTGCGTGCTCTAGATGCGTCGGCATCCAGTTCACCAGACGAACGCCGCGCCCTGTACTTCCAGATGATGGGAAACGGCAGGCGAATTGCGCTCAGCAACCCCCTCCTCGATTTCGATTCGGTCGTGTTCGTGAAGCGCAGGCCGGGGGCCCTGGCCCACATGTGCGACCAGTACTTTGGCAGCCTGGCCCGACCGGGCGGCGGCCTGTTCATCCTCGAAGGTCTCAAGACGGAGCCCCGGCTGCGCGACCTCATCGGC
>JALGSS010000146.1 GCA_029821745.1 Candidatus Zipacnadia bacterium | reverse complement strand
CAAGCCTGTCTGCGATTGACGAGGCCATGCAGCGGGTAGACTTCCGCGCGACACTGGAATCTGTTTGGCGGCTGCTCGCGGCGGGTAACAAGTTCATCGATGAGCGAGAGCCGTGGACGTTGCACAAAGAGGGCAAGCGCGAAGAGCTTGAAGCCGTCCTGTACGACACGGTCGACCTGATCCGGGTCATCGCGACGCTGATCTCGCCGTTCATGCCGGCGGTGTCGTCTGAGATCTGGAAGCAGTTGGGTCTGGAGGGCCGCGAGAATCTCGTTGCCTGGGACAACTGCACACCAGGTGCGTTTCCCGGCGGCGTCAAGATTCAGAAGGGCGACCCGATTTTCCCGCGCGTGGACCTCAAGAAGGTCCAGGCCGATGCAGGGGAGCAGGCGGCTGACGGCAAGCAGGACAAGCGTGCCCGGAAGGCCAAGAAGGGGAGCAAAGCGGTGTCGACCATCACCTATGACGAGTTCTCGCAGCTCGACCTGCGCGTCGGGAAGATTCTAGACGCCGAGAACGTGCCCGACGCGGACAAGTTGTACAAGCTCACCGTGGATGTAGGCGAAGAAGAGCCAAGGACGCTGGTGGCGGGCCTCGCCCAGGAGTTCAGCGCGCGCGAGTTGCTTGACGCCTACGTCGTCGTCGTGGCGAACCTCGAGCCGGCGACCATACGTGGAGTTGACTCCAACGGTATGGTCCTCGCGGCCGGTGAGAAGAAGCCCATCGCGCTTGTGACGCTGGACAGAGAATGTGAGCCTGGCAGCAAAGTGAGGTAGAGTGGCGATAGCAGCCGCAGCCAAATCGGCATGAAGAAACCCACGCTGGCGTCTCGCGTTGCGTCCGTTGCTTTTCTCGCTATCAGCATCGGGATCATCACGGTTCTTGTCTACCTGAGCGGAACCAAGGGGATAGCCGTTCACTTCTACTATATCCCCATTATCTACGCCGGGTATGCGTTCGGCGACTATGGCGCGATCATTGTTTGTCTTCTGAGTGCTGCCCTGTGCGGCCCCTGGGTCCCTGCCGAGATCGCTGCTGATACCAGGGTCGCGCAGACCCAGTATGACGTCCTCCTGCGAGCTTTGATCTTCTACGTGATCGGCATCGCGGCGTCTCGGGCATCGCTGGAGCTCAAGCGCCGCATTCACGAGGCGCGCAACCTGTACGACGTCGCACGCAGCGTCACCTCGTCGCTGCGTCTGCGCCAGGTGCTGAACCTGATCACAGACCACGCGGTGGCGGTCATGGATGCCAACGCCTGCGCCATCCGCCTGCTCAAGGAAGACACCAAGGAGTTGGAGCTCGCAGCCCAGCACGGCCTGAGCGAGGAGTATGCGCAGAAGGGCCCGGTGTCGCTCAGCAGCAGTCAGATGGATCAGGTGGTTCTCGGCGGTGAATTGCTGCAGATGTCGGACGTGGGAAACGACGAGCGGTGGCAGTACCCTGAGGCGGCTCTGCGCGAGGGTATCCACGCCGTTCTCAGCGTCCCCCTCGTGAGCAAAGGCCGTCCCCTCGGCGTGATCCGCATCTATGACTCCAGAATCCGCCGCTTCAAGCCGCGTGAGATCGAGCTGCTGCAAGCCTTTGCAGATCAGGCCGCCGTCGCGATCGAGAACGCGGCGCTGTACGAAGACCTGAGGGACGCGTACTACGAGACTGTCCGCGCCCTGACCATCGCTATCGAGGCCAGGGATTCCGCGACGTACAGCCACTCGGAACGGGTGACGGACCTCGCCGAACGTCTGGCCGACTTCGTGGGCATCGAGGGTGAGGAGCTCGAGATGCTTCGCTTCGGCGCGACCTTGCACGACATCGGGAAGATCGGCGTCGCCGAGGGATACCTCGATTCCCGGGAAGGTCCCGCGGAGACCCAGGTCTTCTACCGGATGCATCCGCTGATCGGCCGCAGCATTCTGCAGCCCATTTCCTTCCTGGCGCCGGTGATCCCCATCGTGGTGGCACACCACGAGCACTGGGACGGCTCCGGCTTCCCCCAGGGGATGAAGGGCACGGACATCCCGCGAACCGCGCGCATCGTCGGCTTGGTCGATCGCTACGAACGACTCATTAATCCGGAAGCGGGGGTGCTCGGACTATCCCCGAAGGAAGCCCTCGAGGAGGTTACCTCGGAGGCCGGTAGCCGGTTTGACCCCCAGATCGTGGCCGCTTTCCGCCGCATGATGAAGAACCCCGCCGGCGACGCTGCCGATGAGACGGTTTCCGAAGCATCTCCAGAAGAGGCCCAGGCAAGTGCGTCGCCGGATCCGTCAGCCGGAAGCGAGGAGTAGGGGATGGTGGGTGTATAGGAGCGCACACTGTGATCAACCGCGCGCGTGCACAGCATAGACCTACTCTCAGGCCGCCCGGCCCGTTCGGGCGGCTTTGCTTGCTCGGGATACTGACGTCAGTGGCCCTTTGCACGCTGGTGGAGGCAAGGCCGGTGGATGAGCTGAGCGGTCTCGTTGGCACCACCTGGTACACAGTGTCGCTGCTGGGCCAGAAGATCGGTTACGCGTACCGGACGGTCGAGATCGATAGGCAGGCCGAAGGCGGGCCCGTGCTGCGCGTGATCCAGAGCATCGAGACGCAACTCAAACTCAAGGGCAGCGACGAGACATTGACGGTCGAGAGCCTCATCACCTCGACGTACGACGCAAACCTGCAGCCCCTGGCTCTCACTGTCCGGAATAATGAGTTCGGGCGTGTGAGAAACATCAGCGCTCGCGTCTGGAATGACAGCATCGAGGTGTCATCGGAAAGCGGCGGCGCGCTTACTCGGGAGACGATCCAGAAGCCAGAGACTTTCGGCACCGACCTGCCACTGACCCTCGACATCATCCGCGGCGACGCGAAGGTCGGCCAGACGCTTTCCTTCGACACCTTCGACCCCGATCTGGGCAAGATGGACCACCACGACATCACCATCACAGAGAAGCGAACGCTCACCGATGGCCGCGAAGCCTACGTGCTCAAGTCGAAGAGCCGGCGGCTGCCCGTGGAGGTCGTGACGGTCATCGCCGCAGACGGCACGCTCGTCTCCTTCGCCACGCCCTCCTTGCTCCAGCTCGCGGTGGTGGAGGCCTCGGAAGAGGACGCTCTTGCCGCAGCCGCCCCGCTCGTGCTTTCCAGCGAGATTGAGACGAGCGTGAAGATCGACGACCCCCGGAAGATCGTGAGGCTGAAGGCGAGATTGGCCGACAGCACCGGCAGGCGGCTTGATTACATTCCGTCCAGCGCCCGGCAGTCGGTGGAGCTTGACGGCGACGCCGCCATCGTGACGATCCGGCGCATGGAGAGCGGCGGCGCGCGTGTGTGCCTGCCGATCACCGGTGAGGAATTCAGCAAGTACTTCGCGCCCTCGGACATCTTCCAGATTCAGGATCCCGCCATCGTCGCGAAGGCCAAAGAGATCGTGGGGGACGAGACCGACGCCCGGGCGGCGGCGTCCCGCATTCGCGAATGGGTTTACAGGAACATGCGCAAGGT
This sequence comes from Candidatus Zipacnadia bacterium, assembly GCA_029821745.1. GTDB lineage: Bacteria > Armatimonadota > Zipacnadia > Zipacnadales > JABUFB01 > JALGSS01. The sequence goes on along the minus strand of JALGSS010000146.1, from coordinate 5,254 downwards.
GCGCAGTGAGCCGCGGCTGATCTCGGCGCGTGAGATTCTCGACGAGATGGGCGGCGACTGCACCGAGCACTCGATCCTGTGCGCAGCCCTCGCCGCCGCGTCCGGCATTCCGGCGAGAATCGTCACCGGCATCGCCTACGCGCGTGGTTCTTTCTACTACCACGCCTGGAACGAGCTGTACGTCGGCGAGTGGCAGGAGATGGATGCCACGTGGGGCGAGGAGGCCGTGGACGCCGGACACATCAGACTGCAGGCAGGGCCCGTCAGCATGGAATCTCTGGCGAGGATCGCCCTTTCCGCCGGCCGGAGCCTGGGCTCCCTGCAAGTGGAGATCCTCGATCACGAGGTGGGTGAGCCGGGGTAGCGCGCCCTGAACTCAACGAACCAGGTGATGTCATGAAATCGTGCTTCTCGACGCTTGGCTGCCCCGAATGGACCGTTGATCAGATCGTCCATTGTGTTCGCACCTACGAGTTCGAGGGCATTGAGGTGCGGGGCCTCGAGGACGTGATGTTCTTGCCTGACAGCCCGCATATGCAGCCCGGCTCCGCCTTCCTGCGGGAACTGGACGATGCCGGGTGTTGCCCGGTCGTGCTGGGCAGCTCAGCCTCCTTCGGCAAGGGAGACGCGGCGTTGAAGGAGTGCAATACCTTCGTCGTCCTCGCGTCCTCGATCGACTGCCCGATGGTGCGCGTTTTCGGCGGGAACCTTCCGGAAGGCGCCACCCGTGAGCAGGCGGCGGAGATGGTGGCTCCGGCGCTCCGCCAGGCGTGTGAGTTCGCGGCCGAGCACGGAGTGATCATCGGCCTCGAGACCCACGATGCCTGGTGCCGTGGCGATGAATGCGCCCTGCTGCTGGCCGGCGTCGACCATCCAGCGCTCAGAATTGTCTGGGACGCGCACCACTCATATCGCCACGGCGAATCTCCGGCCGAAACCATGGCCGCCGTCGGGGCGCACATTGACCACGTTCACCTGAAAGATGGTTTCTGGCAGGACGGCCCCCAATACACGCTGTTCGGGGAGGGCGACGTCCCCCTCCTCGACATCCTCCAGTGCCTGAAGTCGGCCGACTACACGGGCTACCTCTCACTGGAGTGGGAGAAGAAATGGCACCCCGATCTGCCCGGGCCGGAAGTCGCTTTCCCTCAATATGCGTCTAAGCTAAAGGAGATGCTCTCGCGACTCGCCTGAGCGCCGGATGCGGCAGCATCCGCAATCCCTGAGGCACTGCAGCCTACCACCGATCATAGGATGGTACTGATGAAGCAATTCATGCGCATGGTCTTCGCTGCCCTGTTCGCAGCTCTGGCGGGCCCGGTCTGGTGTGATCCGGTGAGTCCGCTGCCCGATGTGCCTGTCGCGGCGCAGCGTGGTATCCCCGTCCTCGGGCGCGTTCTGTGGCCCGGCAAGGACGTGAGCGAGACGCAGATCCGGGTCTACTCCGACGCCAAGCGGCGCGACCTCGTGGACCTGTACCGCACCGCCGGGCCGCGCGGCAGCTTCGTGATGTCCCTGGACCCGGGCACGTACTGGATCACCATCATGTGCGACCAGAACAAGGACGGCAAGCCGGGCCCCGGGGACGGCATCGGCTTCTACGGCGTCAGCGGTGTCGACAGCAAGCCACAGCCCCTCCGCATTGACGAGGGCTCCGCGGCTCTTGTCATATCCATTCCTGTTGCGTTCGAGATCAAGAAGGATGGACGCGGTCTGCAGCCCGTCGCGGTCCAGGCTCCCAGTCCGTATGCCTCCGCTAGTGAGGTGGACGTGTCCGGGAAAGTCAGGGGGCGGTTCTCGCCACGGTCGGACGCGTACGTGCTGCTGATACCTGTCACACAGGGCCTGGCTCCGAAGGCCGCCCTGGTCGACCCGAAGGGCCGCTTCTCGTTGCCGGTCGTGCCCGGGAAGTACTACGCGATGAGTGTTGAGAATTTCAACGGTTCCGACATGATTGACCCCGGTGATTTCTTCGCTGTGCCCGGCTATGAACCGGTGATGGGCCCATCCCTGCCACCCACAACCATCCCCGCCAACAAGCGGGCTATGACTCTGAACATGGACATGCAGTGGGCGTTGTCTCGCAGCAGTCGGCTACGCTCCGGCGACGGCACGGCCCTGGGCGCGCGGATCAACGTGGGGGGCCTACCATCCGTGGTGACCGGGACCGTCACTCGCGACGGCAAGCCTGTTCCCGGGGCCCTCGTGCGAGCCTACATCGACCAGACTCTCCGTCAGCTATACAGCACCGTGGTTGCCGACGACCGGGGGCGCTTCTGCATGGGCATGACGCCCGCGACATACTATGTCATTGCGGTCGATGACAAGAACGGAGATGGCGTCGCCAACGAGGGCGACGGTCTCGCGCACTTCGGCGCCGATCCGAAGGCTCCTGAGGCCATCTCTCAGCCGCTTTCACTCAAGCCCGGCGGGCTGCGAAGCAACGTGGAGCTGCGAATGCTGATGGTGGTCGACGCCGGCGGGGCGGCTGTTCCCGCGCAGCCCGTTGCCCCTGTTCCCGATCTCCAGTGATGGTCCCGGGCTTCCGCCTCTGAAGGATTACCCACGGCCGCCCCGAACTCTACGGGCGGCCGTTTCTGCGTGCGGCCCCAATCGACGTGCCTTCCAGGGCCATTGAAGGATCGGCGCCGCGAAAGGCGAATGAGAAGGCGCGTAGGTTCGGCCCAGACTCCACTTCCGAGGAGGCGCAGGAATGTCGACAGAGACCCTCGCGATCAATGGTGGCACCCCGGTCAGGACGGAGCCCTTTCCGAGCCGCGACCCGTTTGGCCTTGATGACGCCCAGCAGTTGCTCGAGGTCCTCCAGAACGGCACGCTGTTCTACCCGAGCGGCAAGAAGGTCTATGAGTTCGAGCGCGCCTTCGGTGAGTTGTACGGCGTGGAGCATGTCGTCATGTCCACTTCCGGCACCGCCGCGATCCACGTCGCGCTGGGGGCCATCAACCCCGAGCCCGGAGACGAGGTCATCACCACGCCTCTCAGCGACATGGGCACGGTGGCCCCGATCGTCCAGTGCAACTGCATCCCCGTGTTTGGCGATGTCGAGCTCCACAGCTTCAATCTTGATCCCGACGATGTGGAGCGCAAGATCACGGACCGCACCCGGGCCATCATCGTCGTGCATTGCTGGGGTCAACCGGCCAACATGGACCGCTTCATGGAGATCTCGGCGAAGCACGACATCCCGATCGTCGAGGACTGCTCGCAGGCGCACTACATCCACTACAAGGGGCGACTCGTCGGGACCATCGGGCACATCGGGGCGATGAGCCTGCAGGACTCGAAGCATCTGCAGTGCGGCGACGGCGGCATCACCATCACCAGCGACGCCGAGCTGGGCAAGCGCGCCTCCCTGTTCGTGGATAAGGGCTGCGACTGGTCGGAAGACCGCAAGTACCGGCTCCGGTATGCGTTCATCGGGCCCTGCTACCGCATCACCGAGTTGCAGGGCGCGGTGCTCGTGGCTCAGTTGAAGCGCCTGCCCTGGATTGTGTCGCAGCGTAACCAGACAGGCGACTGCATCGGCGAGCAACTCCAGGGAATTCCCCACGTGTACCCGCCGGACCACGCCGAAGACGTCGAGCACGGATACTGGAACTACGCCATGCGAGTGGATGAGGAAGCGATGGGCGTTGAGCCGGGGTCATTCGGGGAGGCGCTGGCGGCGGAGGGTATCCCGACCGGCAAGTGGCTGGGCATGCCGCTGTATGCCTTCGAGGCTTTGCGCGACAAGATCGCCTTCGGGACCTCGAAGTATCCCTGGGCCTTCACTGAGCGGGGAATGCAGATGGAGTATCCGCCCGGGCTATGCCCGAACGCGGAGCTCGCCCTGAAGCAAGTCCAGACGCTGCCGGTGAATGAACGCACGACCGCCGAGGATGTCACGGATATCGTGATGGCGGTGCGCAAGGTGGCCGCGGCTCTCACCAAGTAGGGACATCAGCAAGCAGCTACGCGACTGCGACAGTACAAAGCCATTCGGGAGGTCCTGCGCCATGACCCAGAGGGAACGTTTCCTGTCGGCCCTGCGCCTCGAGACGCCGGATATTGTGCCCGTGTCGCCGCTGATCCACTCCCGCTATGCCAATGCGCGCGTGGGGAGGTCTGACTGGAAGGCAGTATACGACTGCCACCGGGAGATCGGCTCCTGCCATTTCCGCGGGCCCATCGGGATCGGCTACGGCAGCGACCCGGTAGAAGGCTACTGGGAGGACAGCGAAGTGCTGGTGGACGAGCCTCCGCGCCGCATCACGCGGACGACCTTCCACACGCCCTACGGAGACCTGACGAGCACCCATGACTACGGGGCGATCCCCCACGACCCGCTGGTGGGCAAGACCACCGAGTACTTCGTGAAAGAGCCCGAGCACTGGCGCATCTTCATCGACTACTGGCAGAAGATAGCGGAAACGACCCGCCCGGTACGCGGAGAGACCGCTGAGGCGGCTATGCAGGCGATGGGCGACGACGGCGTCGCCAGCGTTGGTCTCGGTTCTGCTTTCACGATGGTGGCCAATGTGCGCGGAATGCAGGATTACATGTACGACCTGTTTGACTGCCCGGACCTGCTCAAGGAGGCCCATGCGGTCGCTTGCGACATCTACGAGAACGTCATCCGCTCATTCACCCAGACTTCGGCACAAGTGGGGTTCTACGACATCTGCTGGGCCACGGGAATGGGCCTCGGGCCGGAACTGTTCGACGAGTGGATCGGCGAGGAGATCGCGCGGATGTGCGCCATCGTCCGCGAGACGCCGGGCAAGTTCATCAGCTTCTACACACTGGGGCGGATGCGCAAGATCATGCCCACGCTGCTGAACGCGCGGCCACACATGATCGCCAGCTTCGAGCCCAATGAGGGCGACCTGACAATCGCCGAGGCGAAACAGGTGTGCGCGGGCAAGGTCTGCGTGATGGGCAACTTCGACTGCATGATCCTCGCCCGCGGGAGCCTGGCAGACGCCCGCGCCGAAGCCCAGCGGTGTCTCGACGAGGGCATGGAGGGCGGCGCGTATATCATGGGCACGGGCGATGAAGTTCCCGCCGACACCAAGTTCGACAACCTGAAAGCGATGGTCGAAGTCGCCGAAGAGAACGGACGGTATTGAGCCGTTGAGAGCGAGGAAACTATGATCTACGAGTCAGTCTGCAAAGAAGCCCGGGCGGTATCAATGGCGTCCGGGGCGACACCCATGCCGCCAAGCGAATGGGAGAGCACGCTGGGAAAGCGCCG
>JALGSS010001100.1 GCA_029821745.1 Candidatus Zipacnadia bacterium | reverse complement strand
ACGACCTCGCCGATGGGGCTGGGGTCGTACCAGCGCACCCCAAGCATGTGCAAAAGCTCGTAGACGGCGTAGAGGGTGCCCCGATCCTGCACCCACTTGTGCCCCTTCGAGTCGATCGCCGGCTCAGCGCGCCCGCCGACGATCATCAGCCGGCCAGGGAGCGTCTGGATCACGCACTCCTCGACCGCCAGGTCGGCCGGCAGCTCAGGCGGCACGTCCGCCGTTGCACCAACCGTGATGACCATGCCCTCGGGGCGCTCGGAATCCGCAACGACTTCCAGGTCGGCGCCGCTCATCCGCGAGAGATATGAACGTAACTCCTCGGCTGCGAACTTCTCGCTGGCAAGCGGTTCATCGGGGATGACGATGGTCGCCGCCGCCTCTCCCCCATCCACGAGCGTCAACTGCTGTCCGGAAACTGGGAGAATGCCGCACGCGACGAGGAGTAGGCAAAGAACAGCCCGGCCACCAAGCATGGATTCGCCCTCCGGTCATGCGGATTCTTCGGACACACTGAGTCTACACCCACAAGGAGCAGAGGACCTCCCCGGCTTTCACACCCGCACTCAGGAGAGCGCGCAGGAGGAGTGCCGGCCGAACGCCGCGAAGCTGACATCGGCGCACCACAAGCAGGCGTGTGGCCGATCGCGCGTTGCGGTCGCTCGATGCTGAGACATCCGACGGGAGGAAGCATGATGCGCAATGCGGGTTGCGTCTTGGTAGCTCTGGCCGCAACGGTGGTGTGGGCTGCGGAGCCTGTGACGGTGGAAAACCCATCCTTTGAGGCGACCCAGGCGGGGCCCGGCGGCCCGGCTCAGGGAGACTGGGAGACCGGCGGGGCGCCCCCCGGGTGGCACCACTGGATCGGGACGACCGCGCGCCCAGGTAACCCGGTGCTGACTTGGGAAAAGGCCGGCGGGCGCACGGGGAAGCGGTGTGTGTCGCTGTCCGGCTGCATCGGTCCGGTGTGCGTGATCCAGAGCGTTCCCGCCCAGCCGAATGAGACCTACCGGGTGCGCGTCTGGGCACGAGCCGGCAACCCGGTCTCGAAGTGTTACTTCTCGGTGCGGTGGCAGGACAAAGACGGCAAGTGGCTCGAGGGACAGTTGAAGGACCAGATACCTGCGGGGCTTGGGGCGACGGACTGGCACGAGTTGGAGGTCCCCGCGACGGCGCCGGAGGGCGCCGGCCTGCTGGTGATCCTGCTCACCGCGGACGGACAGACGGACGCGGACAAGTGCTGGTTTGATGATGTGTCGGTGGAGAAGCTCGGGCCGGGGGACATCATGATCTCGCCGTGCTCCTGGATGTCGCCGCTACTGCATCCCGAGGGCGAGCCGCCCCCGACACCGCACGTGGAGTGGGCGAAGCCCTGGGCCAAGGGCACTACGCGGGTGCTGTTCCTGCTGGGTAGCGACCACAGCCTGCGCGAACCCGTCGAGCTGGCGCAGCGGATGGACATTGAGTACGACTACACCTTCGCGCATGACTACGAGCAGTCGCTGTATGCGCTGGACCACCGCGAGGTGCAGCGGCGCCTGGACGAGGGCTACTACGATGTGGCGGTGGTGGCGACCAATGTCCTGGACGAGGGCTACTACGATGTGGCGGTGGTGGCGACCAATGTGAAGGAGGAACTGTCGCGGGCCCTGCTGGACAGGCTCGGGGAAGGCAAGGGCGTCGTGTTTCTCACGGGTGGGAGGGTGAAGCCCAAGTTGCCCGCCGAGTTGAGCCTGTCGTCCGCGCCCCAGGATCATTGGCTGAAGGGGGCACTGGGAGCGCTGCCGTTCGTCGGGGAGAGTGACGAGATCGCTGTTCGGGACATTGAGCCGGCCGAGGGCGCGCCTGGACGGGCGATTCGGATCGCGTACACGTCGTCCTTCCGCTGTCTCACACCGTCTCACAGCTACGAGGACTATCTGCAGATGGGCGCGGCGTACTGGGAAGGGTATCTGCAGACGGTCGGGCGGGCTATCCTGTGGGCCGCTGGACGGGAGGCGGACGCGCCCGCGAGCATCCGCGTCACTAAGGGCGGGGCCGAACTCGCGCTGCCGGACGCGCCCGCGCGAGATGTGACGACGTGGGTGACGGACCGGCTCAACCGCGACACCGGAACGCGGACACTCAAGCAGGCGCGGGGCAAGGTGGCCGTTGCGCGACCGGAAGGGACGGCTTCGGGCCCGGTGATGTACTCGGCGATCGTTCGCGATGGCAACGGGCGCGTGGTTGACTTTGCCTCA
>JALGSS010001099.1 GCA_029821745.1 Candidatus Zipacnadia bacterium | reverse complement strand
GGTCTTCGTGTTCGTCGTCTCCTCACCAGCCAAGTCCCGGTTCACTTTCGGGAGAAGAGCCTCACTTCCTTTGCCCGTCGTTGCACGATACGCCAGCCCCTTGGTCTCACGGGGAAGGCGAATGGCACTCGTGGTGCAGTCGAAGGGCTTCGCCTCCGCCGGCGCCACTTCGGTCATCGGCGTGATCCCTACGATGTGCTCGAAGTAGGGGCCCTCTGGATTGGTCATGATGCCGAAGGTCTTGTCGCAGACGGCCATTCGCCGGCCACGTTGGAGCGTGTGGCCGTCATCGTCGCAGACGCACTGCCACGGGCCCTTGTAGATGACCGCTTGGTTCCGGTCGATACAGGGACCTTCCTTGCCCTTGAAGGCCTGTACGATGACCGAGCGGAACTCGATGCCGTCGATGACCTGGCCCTGCGCGCCGACCTTGTGGGCCAGGATGTAGCAGATCGTCCCGGCCCCGCTGCCGAGATCGACCACCCTCTCGCCGGGACGGACATACTGGGACGGGTCCCCGCAGCCGTAGTCCTTCTCAACGATCTCCTGGGGCAGGATGTCGAGCGAGGCCCGGTCGTAATCGGTGGGGCAGCAGGGGGGGAAAGGCACACGCGACGGTCTCACCCCCTCCCCAACCCTCCCCCGTCAAGGGGGAGGGGGACGACGGTGACATCGCCCTGTCACATTGGCCACGCAAAGGTCAATAATCGGTGTGCTCCCGCCCTGTAGCGACGAAGCACCTCGCCTTCGACGTTCCCACCGGCCGCCACCGCCGGTACCGTGTCCGTGTCTGCCATGTCTTGTCTCTCTGCAGTGTTGACACGCCCAATCTCTATTGCACCAGCATTACACACGACCCCGGTGAGCAAAGGGTGGCAGATAGCCGGAACGGGCGTCAAAACCGAGAAACCGGGAAAGCGAGTGTGGTGGGGCCTGGTCGGATGAGACCGCCTTCCACCCTCACGGCGTTGGGGCGGCGCGCGCGAAGGGGAGTTCCGCGAGTATTACGTCGAGGTCACGCCCCCTGCAAGTCGGCCGCGGCAGAGGCCGTGAAACAGGCGAGCGTCACCGGAGGGCATTGCCCCGTCCTGGGCCTTGGCACCGGGCGGCTCGCGGCGGACCTTCGGCCACGCCCGGATGCCCGGCGGCGCGACTTTCGGTTTCATGTCGATCCACCGGTCGGTCGCGATGTCGTAGACCCAGATCATCTGGTGGTTTGGATCGTGGAAGGCTGGCTTGCCCACGTTGAGCGCCGGCTCCTTGCCCGGGCGCATGTTCGTCCAGGTGTTCGTGCCCAGGTCATAGGTCCACACCGAATCCTCGCGGAGGAACCGGCTGCGGTCCCAGTACCACCCGTGGCCGAACGCGGGATAGGAGAACCGGGTGAAGACGCCATTGAGGGGGTCGTAGACGTTCTCGCGACAGCAGCAGTTGCCGGGCGGGTTGTTGTTGGTGCGCATGAACGCCCACCGGCAAGTCACCGGGTCGAAGGTCCAGGTCTCGGTGAGTTGGGGCCCGCCGCCGCCGGGATCGTGGGCGCCCCATCGGATCATCTTCTTGCGGCGCAGATCGTAGGCCCAACTCGACTCGTAGCCCAGCCGCGGCGACGGCGGGCCGCCCGGCAGCGGACTGCGTTTGACCCAGGTGTTGGGGGCCTGGTCCGCCAGCGAGGGCAGAGCCGGGGTGTCGGTCGCCTGGGTCGCTCAGCGGCTCAACGACCGGCCGACGCCGCTGACGAGAGCCGTCGCCGCGAGGATCGCGATACAGCGCCTCATCGATCCGCTCCTTCCCAGTGGGCTTCCGCCCCGACAATGCACGTAACGGCTGGCACCCTAAATCACCGCCCACGATTCTGGAACAGTCGGTGTTGAAGGGCAATCGAGTAACGTAAGATAGGAGCCCCGAACCAGTTATGTCAAGTGGCGGGTAAGAGGCCCGCCAGGAGGGGTTCCCATCAAGGGGTATCGTATCAGGTGGTCGGCGGCGCAACAAGCCAGATTCCTGAGGCAATCCAGCGGTTGATTGCGACCTTGCGGGCGGACGACGTCGCCTTCTGGGCGGACAAGGCCGACATCCACCTCAACCGAAAGATCGGCCCGGACTGGATGCTTCGGGGTCAGCAGAAGGAGGTCGTGACACCGGGGCAGAACGTGAAGCACGGCGTCGCCGGCGCGATGGATGTCCGCACGCGCCTCGTCACGTAAGTGACCGGCACGCGGAAATCGAGTGAGTTGTTCACGTGGCGGTTGTGGCGGTTGTGGGATCACCATCGAGAGGCGCGGGTGATTCACGTGATAGTGGACAACGCGCGCATCCATCCGAGCCAATACACGCGCCGGACTATTGAGGGAATGCCGGTGACGGCGGTCGTGCACTTCCTGCCGGCGTACTGCCCCGAGGAGAACCCGATCGAGCGGGTGTGGCTCGATCTGCATGCCAACGTGACGCGCAACCATCAGTGCCCAACCATCGAGGCATTGGTCCATGAGGTGACCTATTACCTCCGCAAACGAAACCGCCGGATCACCAGGCGCTTCGCCCGCGAGTCCGGACCCACATGTCGGAGGGCAGCGTAAACTGGCTCTTCTCCCGAAAGTGAACCGGGACTTGGCTGGTGAGGAGACGACGAACACGAAGACCGTGCCACGGCACGGGGATGTGCCGCGTTTTGGCCAACGGCAGCCACGAAAC
>JALGSS010000145.1 GCA_029821745.1 Candidatus Zipacnadia bacterium | reverse complement strand
CGGAGTGCCCGCGCCTGAGCATCTTGAGGGCATCAGCCTGCGCCCACTGATGGATGATCCCGGCCGCGAGTGGAAGACGGCCGCCTTCAGCCAGTACCCGCGCGGCCGCGTGATGGGTTACTCGATGCGGACGGACCGCTATCGTTACACCGAGTGGCAGCAGCGCGATCGCGTTGTGCGGGCGAGAGAGTTGTACGACCATGTACAGGACCCGGGGGAGAACGTGAATGTCGCCGACGCGCCGGGGAACGCGCAACTCGTCTCGGAGTTGAGTGAAATGCTGAAGCAAGGCTGGCAGGGAGCATTGCCGAAGGCGTGATAGCCGCGGGCGATTGAGCCCGCGCGGAGGGAAACAAAGTAACATGAGACAACCCGCAGTGAGCGTGTTCGCCGTAATCATTATAGGCGCATTGGCTATCGGCGCCGCAGCCGATGGAGTCTCCATGGCACCCAACGCCGCGCAACTGCTCAAGTACCAACTGCAGCCCGTGAAGATCGTCTGCTTCGGCGACAGCATCACCGGCGTGTACTACCACACGGGGGGCGTGCGCGCGTACCCGAAGATGCTCGAGATTGCGCTGAAGCGCATCTACCCCGAGTCTGAGCTCCAAGTGATCAACGCCGGGATCAGTGGGCATACCACCGCCGACGCAATGAAGCGTATCAAGCGCGACGTGCTCAGGCACAAGCCCGACGTCGTCACCGTGATGTTCGGGATGAATGACGTGACCCGCGTCTCCCCGGCAGACTTCGAGTACAACCTGATCCAGATCGTCGACAGGTGCCGTCAGGTTGGGGCTGAGGTGCTGTTTTGCACCCCGAACTCGATCTATGACGAGGACGAGCGCCGCCCGATGGAGAAACTCGGGGCTTACTCGCAGATCGTCCGGAACGTCGCCGCGCAGGTCCAGGCTCCCGTGGTGGACTTCTTCAAGATCTGGGAGGACCTGCGCCAGACCGATCTGCGTTCGTGGCGACTGCTGATGAGCGAGACGATCCATCCCGGCATGAACGGCCATAGGCTGTTCGCGGAGCGACTGGCACAGGCGATCTCCGGGGAGACCGTGTCCTTGCAGGACGTGCCGCCGCCATTCCCGGGCATTCGGCGCACCCTGGCGCTGATCGCGCAGAAGCAGCCCGTGAAGGTCATCGCGATGCCTCCCTATGATACGCTCATCGGCCCGGCTCTCAAACGCCTGGGGGCGGAAGAGGTCAACGTGACCACCTGGCCCATCGAGGGGCAGTCGCTCCGTGACCTCGAGAGTTGGGCGAAGCAGGTCCGGGACCGGCGACCCGACCTGGTAATCGTGGCCGTGCCGGCAGGCCTTTCCGCAGAGAACGAGGAGCAGTTCGTGCGCTCCTATAGCTGGGTGCTCAACTGGTCCCTGAGCTTTGGCCGCATGGAGTGGGACTGCGTGGCGGCGCTGCCCTCCGTCGCGACGCCTGAGTTGTCGGAAGAGGATCAGGCCGCCGAAGCGCTGGCCACTCGGATCATTCGGGGCCAGGATATCGGCATGCTCGTCCGACCTGAAGGGGACACCTCGACCGCCGAAGCGATCCTATCGCGCCGGCTCGACCAGCAAGCGCCAGAGGCGGCGAAGTAGAGGGCAGAGGGATTCGATCCGCTGAGAGCGAACCACAGAGACCACAATCAAGCCAGGCGCCTAGCGCCCGACTAGTCCGGGAGTGAGACATAATGCCCGAAAAAGAATCCGGTGGAGATTTCAGATACTCGACGGGGGAAGCCTCCGTCCCATGGGCGGCGGTGGGAGAGCACCTCGGCGCATGCGAGGCAAAGAGCGTGATCCGGTTTCTCGCGAGAGCGGAGGAGGGGGCGCAGGCCTCCTACGATGAGCGGATGCAGGCCGTGGACGCAGCGCTTGACGCGTTGTTTGAGGTGGCTGGCCCGGCGACGAAACTGAGCCTCGGGGACACCGTCAACCAGCTCGAAGAGGCCGCTGCCGACCTGCTCGACTGCCGCTACGCCTCCTTCATCACCAATGCGACCCACGGCTTCGAGGTGGCCCTCAAGTACGCGAATCTAGGGCCGGGAGACGAGGTCATCGCACCGGCCATCAGCTTCATCGCGACCATCGCCTACCCGCTGGGCGTTGGGGCCAAGGTCGTCTTCGCGGACCTCGACCCACGGACCGTGAATATGGACCCCGAGGACGTCGCGCGGAAGGTGACCGACAAGACGAAGGCCATCATCCCTGTCCACATCGGGGGCTATCCCGTGGACATGGGCCCGATCATGGAGATTGCCCGTGAGCGCGACATCGCGGTCATCGAGGACGCCGCACATGCCTTTGGCGGAAGCTACAAGGGGCAGATGCTCGGCACGATCGGTGATTTCGGGGCCTTCAGCTTCCACGAGGTGAAGAACATCACGTCCTTCGGTGAGGGCGGTCTGCTGGTGACGAACAGCGACTGGGGTGAGAACCTCAAGAAGGCCCGCTTCCTGGGTCTCGACCTCAGCAAGCAGATCAAGAACTGGCTCTATGACGTCGTGGCGCTGCCGGGCAAGTACGGCCCCTTTGCCGCGGGCAACTACAGCTCCACGGAAATCCAGGCGCTGTGCCTGCTGAACCAGCTCGGACGGCTTGAGAGTATCATCGACGAGCGCCGGCGCAATGCCGAGTACCTGAACGAGCGCTTCGCATCCGTCGAGGGGCTTATCACTCCGCGGGGAGACGACGCGGACGTCAAGCCCACCTGGCACCTATACCTGATCCAGGTCGACCCGGCCGTCACGGGCGCGGATGTGCAGACCTTCAAGGCGAAACTGACGGAGAAGGGTATCACGAACATCCCGCACTTCGCGCCCATGTACAAGTTCGATCTCTGCAAGTCACTGGGCTACGACGAGGACGCCATCGCGGCGAGTTGCCCCAACACCGAGGAGATCTTCAACCACCGGTTCACACACCTGCCGCTCTACCCGCTGTCCCAGGAGCAGGTTGAGGCCATGGCGGACAAGGTCATCGAGACGGTTGAAGAGATGAAGGCGGGGAAGTAGCCGGCGGCCCTGCAAGGCGGTTGTGTCGAGGAATGCGAACTAGCCGTGGGGTGCCGATGCCGCACAATCGGCGGGGCCCCACGGACGCGCTTAGCACGGCGGAACGGACCTGCGGGGCCCCGGTCACTGTACGCCGTGACCACCCCGCAGCTAACTGAGTCAGTTCTTCCACACAACCAGGCGTGGGGTGGTCTGCTGAAACCGAATGCGAGCCGGGCCCCATGTAAGGCGGGCCGGCCCGCATTCTTCGTGCCCAGGTACATAACCGGGTGCCACGGTGGGGAAGCGCCGGCTGTCCTGTGCGTTGTATGTCTGGACTGAACCTACAGCGCCCCCGGCTGACCGGGCGGCATGTCCCCGACCGGCACGAGGGCAACCGTGCCGACGTTGAGCGTGCCGTCGAAGACATCCACCTTGACGACGTCGCCGGGCAGGTAGTAGCCATCCGCCTTAATCATCAGGTCCTTCTCGCCCGTGTTGATGCCGAACACGTTGAAGAAGCCGGTCAGGTCGGTCTGTCCGTGCTCGCCGCCGATGGCAATCGTGGCGGCCGCGATCGGCTGGCCGTCCACCGCGCTCACCACAATCCCCTCAACCGACCCGTGGTCGTATTTGCTGCACCCTGAGTAGAAAGCCAAACCGGCCAGGAGCGACAGGACAATGATCTGGGTAGTGTTCTTGGTCATGAGTCTTACTCCTTCTGCCGAGTTGTAGTGTCTTATCGCACCTGGGTGGGCAGGACGCGGCTTGTCTGCGTGCCGTCGTCGCCCGTGCACTGGATCGAGATCAGGTACTGCCCGGGTGGGACCTTCGCACCCGTGGCCCCCGCGCCGCTCCATGTCGCTGTGTGCGTGCCACTCGACTGGTAGCCGCACGGCACGGTTGCCACCGTGCGCCCCGCGATGTTGAGGATGTCGGCACGCACGTCCGCGGCACCGGAGAGCGTGTACACAACCTGGACGCCTTGCCCGGTCTGGCGAGCCGACGCCGCGGTGATAACGAGACCCTCGCCGCGCGGTCGTGCCTCTACTCGGAGGTGCCGGCGAGCGCCCGCCGCTCCAGATACGAAGCTGTAACCGTGGCTTGTCCGCATGTTCAGCGTACGCCCAGCGTCTACGTCCGTGAGGGTCACCGACAGGTCTGCCGGCACTCGAGACAGATCAGGGAACGTGATGTCCACCCGGGTGTCGGGCAGATCCGTTTCCGCGATGAGATCCCAGGAGCGCTCGCCGACTGAGCTCGCCAGGCTGACCGCGTTTCGTATTCCCGCGTTGCCTACCGCGTACAGGTCCACGTAGCCTTCGCCGAGCACCGGCGGGTTGGCCCCCGTGATGCCCTCGCCTGTCTTCGCGACGCCGACGTAGTTCGCCCGGTCTTGGGCTTTCCCGGCCGAGGCGCAGAGCTGGAGCGCCCAGTCGACAGCATCATCCGAGGCGCTGGTGCCGGCCGTCCCGGAAGCGGTGCCGAGGGTCGCTTCACCGACCTCGAAGCACTTGACCCAGAAGGCCTGCCAGCCGCCGATCTCCTTCGTGGTGTTCCCCAGGTCCAGGGAGCTCACCAGGTCGTACCCGGTTCCGTCATCTGTCTGCACCCACGCGAAGGACTGGTGGCGAGCGCTGAAGGTGAGCAGGTCCCACGTGAGGGGCGCCGTGCCTGGGTTGGCCAGCAGATTCCAGTCAGGGAAGACATCGATTTTCACCGGGGGATCCGGCGCGTAGCCGGCGACGGTGAGTTGGTGTGGCGTATCGTACCGCACCCAGTAGCCGACGCCGGATGCAATATCGAAGGGCGACGAGGTGAAGTAGCCGTACTGCTGCTGAAGCGCGTCCCAGCGCGCCACACGAGTGGTGTCGAACACCAGGTCGGCGCTCGGGTCGGCCGGGGACGTGGGAACGCCAGCCATCCAGACCCCGGCCCCGAAGTCCTTCGTGAAGCTACGGGCCTCGGGGCGCGACGTGTCAGCCTTGACCACGTCGAGCTTCACCACATCCGTGTCCGACTTGACCGTCACGAGCACGGACCAGTCCGAGTTGGTCGGCACCCCAGGGTCGATGCCGACTTCCATCCGGAAGTTCACCGCTGCGCCCGGAGGCAGGACCGGTGTCACCCAGCCGTCCCCGTTCACCGTTGCCGTAATGTCGAGGCCGCCCTCGAGAGCATCATAGTAGCGCACCAGCCAGCCGTTACCACCCGGGTCGCCGGTGACGCGGAAGGTGTCCGTCGCGAGCCCGTCGTTTTGGATCTTGAGCTCGTACTTGGCGAATTCATTCCAGCCGGCTGCCTGGGTCGCCGTCTGGTTGGCGCCGTCACCGTTGACGATATCGTTGCCGATGAACCATGTCGCTTCCTTGCGGCGGATCAGCATGTCAGGCTGAGACCCCGATTGCACGTCGGGGGTCCGCCAGTTCGTCACGAAGACGTCTTCGCGGTTGTTTGAGTCCCCCGCGATCATGTTCGTGGCGGAAGAGCTGAAGACTACGCGTTGGCCGTCCTCGCTGATGCTCGGCGCGCGGCTGTCCGAGTTGGCCTCCTTCGCCTCATGCGTCATGCTCACCCGGATCGTGCGACGTGTCGCACGGTCGCGAACAAAGACATCCTCCACTCCGTTCGTATCGCCGGGCACGAGATTGGTCGAGGACGAGGTGAACGCCACAAAACGCCCGTCCGAGCTGATGCTTGGCTCCTCGCACCAACCGTCCCCCGCAGTGCCATCGGGAGCGTTCGTGACGATCTCCGTCTTGCGCTCCAATATGTCGTACAGGACGACATCGCCCTCTTGCACGTACGCGAGGAAGCGCCCGTCTCCGCTCAGCGCGGGGAAAGCTCCGTCGTCCGGCGTCGTGATGAGACGGAAGATCGTGTACCCGACCGCGTGGTCGTAGAGCAGTATCTCCAACACAGGCGGCAGAGGCTTCTTCTCGCTCGGCGGGATGATGTTCCAGATCTGCGTGGTGTAGATCACGAACCGGCCGTCGGCGCTGATGGCGGAGAGAACGCTCGCCTCATCGCCCTGCACGCCGCCGAAGCCCTGGCTGACCAACGCCATGTTCCGCGCCGGGGCGGCGGGGTTGGTGATGTCGTAGGTGAAGTGGAAGATGTGCGGCAGCCCATTGGTGCCTCCGGCCACCAGGTTTTTCGCGCTCGATGTGAAGCTCACGAACACCTTCGTGCCGTCTTCGCTGCTCGCGATCGATGGGAAGGAAGCGAAGGTTTGGGCCTGCTGGCCGGCCGGGCCCTCGCTCACGCGGATCGTCGAGCCGGTCTGGCGGTCGTGCAGGAACACGTCGACAATGCCATTGGTGTCGTTCGGCACGAGGTCGTTGGCCAGGGACGCGAAGGCCACCCAGCGTCCGTCGCGGGTGATAGCCGGGTGATAGCTTGACCCGTGGCCCGCCTGCCCCCCCGGCGTGCGGCTGATCAACTCTGTGCGTGGTGGGTCCACGCTGGTATCTCGGACGAAGATGTCGGACGCTCCGTTGTTATCTCCCACCACGAGATTGCCGGCGAAGGAACTGAACGCAGTGACAAGGCCGTCCTGGCTGCTGGAAAGCCCGTATAGGCTGGTGGTCGAGTGGTCGTCGG
This sequence comes from Candidatus Zipacnadia bacterium, assembly GCA_029821745.1. Lineage (GTDB taxonomy): Bacteria > Armatimonadota > Zipacnadia > Zipacnadales > JABUFB01 > JALGSS01. Next base: position 2,530 of record JALGSS010000145.1, on the reverse strand, counting down.
CCTGGTACGTGCCGTCGGGCTGAAGTTGGTCCGTGAGGCTGATGCGCTCCACGCTCGCAAGCGCCGGCACTGATAGCACGGCGAGCAGTGCAAGGCATGACACGGTCGCGCAGACCGTTGCCGAGCGAGCGGAGATGCTGAGGAACGAATGACGGCGGTAGGGTCGCATCGGGTCGACCTCCCTGGATCCTGGCTGGCCCAGATAGCGAGAGCCGTGAGCCCTGCGCCACTGTGACCACGCGAGCGAGTGTCGATGGTCGCTTACAGCCGACCGGTCGTGCGTTCGTTACGGCACACTGTCGCAGCAATCCGGGAGCAGCCCGTCCGGGCCCGAAGGGGCATCGAAATCTGGAAACACAAAAGCCCCACACGCTCAGCAAACTGCCGGCGTGTGGGGCTCAATCTCCGGTTTCGTGGCCCCGCAGATACGATGCACGTCTAGGCCTCGATGGTACGACCCCAGCGCCGCGTCAGCGCCGTTCCCGGGTCGTCTGGATTGCCGCAGTGTGAGCTTCGTTCAGTGATGCATCAACGATGAGAGTAACGCTATCGGGCCGTATAGCCGTATGGTAGCCACACGGAAGGGCGATTGTCAAGTGCCCCCGGCCCTGCGGGCACCCGCCGATCTGGGCCGGGTCGAATGGCTCGTGCCCAATTCTAGTCTTAGAACTCAAGCTAAGCTCAAGTCCAGTGGCGGAGTATAGCCTATCCCATCATCCCTGTCCAGCGCGGCGTCCGGGGGTGTCCGGGGATGCGGCGTCCGGGGGCGACCTGAGTCATTGACGAGGACAGCCATCTCGCATAGCCTTAAGCCTGTCAAGTCGGCGGTCGTGCATGATCCCGCTGGAGGGACGGTACATGACACATCGCGAGCGAATGCTGGCGGCCTTCCGCCATCAGCCGGTGGACAGGTTGCCGTGGGTGCCGCGTCTCGACTTGTGGTACAAGGCCGCAAAGCACCGTGGGGCTCTCCCGACGGGCTGGGAAGATGCCTCGCTCGCACAGGTCGTGGGGGAGCTCGGCGTCGGTTACCATGCGGCAATCCCCGACTTTCTGGACACCGAAGAGCCTGACGAGGTGTATGACCGAGTCCTCGGCCTCGACCACGTCAAGAACCAGCCCTTCAGACTCCGGTTCCGGCGGACGAAACGCATCGTCGAGCAGGATGGCGACGAGATCCGTGTCATCTACCAGACCCCTGCCGGGGAACTGTCGGGCAAGCTCCTGTACACTGAGCAGATGCGCCGCGATGGGGTCACCCTCATGCACGTCACGGAGCGCGTGGTCAAATCCCACGACGACTACGACCGCGTAGCAGCGCTGTTCGAGGACATCCAGGTCGAGCGGGATGAGAGCCGCTATGTGGCCTTCAGGGATGAAGTGGGGGAGACGGGTGTGGCGGTGGCTTTCGGTAACGTCGCCGCGTCACCCGCTCACCACCTGCTCAAGGAACTGGTGCCCTACGACCAGTTCTACTATGATCTATGGGACAGGCCGCAGATCATTGAGCACACCGCGGCGCGCATGGCAGGATACTTCGACCAGGTTCTCGAAGCCTGTGAAGTGAGTTCAGCCGAACTCGTCATGTTCGGCGCGAACTATGATGTCTCCATGACCACTCCGACCATATTCGAGGCCCACATTCTGCCGGAGCTTGCACGGTGGGCCGACAGGCTGCACGCGGCCGGGAAGCTGCTCGCCACCCACGCGGACGGCGAGAACGACGGCCTGTGCCACCTGCTCCGGCAAGCGAGTATCGATGTCGCCGACTCCGTCTGCCCGGCCCCCATGACGCGGCTGACACTGGCGGACTACCGCCGCGAGTTCCGCGATCAGGTCGCCATCTGGGGTGGCATCTGCTCGGTGAGCGTGCATCCCGCGAGCTTCACGGAGGAGCAGTTCGAGCAACACATAGACGCCGCGCTCGAAGCCGTGGGAGACGGCCGCGGGATCGTGCTGAGCATCGCCGACACGACCCCGCCCGACGCACCCTTGGAGCGCATCCGCAGAATCGGTGAGCGCGTCGCGCACTGGCAGCCGCCGCAGACTTGTCGAGACCAGGGAGGCCCGGATTCATGCGAATCGTCCTGCTGACTACCATCGGGATCATCGGAGTGATGGGCATGACCGCGAGCATCGGCATGGCTCAGCTACCATCGGGATCATCGGAGTGATGGGCATGACCGCGAGCATCGGCATGGCTCAGACAGATGAGCAGGTGACCTTCTTCGTTGCACCTGACGGCAATGACGCCTGGTCGGGCACGAAGCCCGATCCCGCGGGGGATGACGGGCCCTTTGTAACCCTTGAGCGGGCCCGTGACGCAGTCCGCGAGCTCAAGGGCCGGCAAGGCACACTGAGGCAGCCCGTGACCGTGTGCCTGCGCGAGGGGATCTACCCCCTGACCGCGCCCTTTGTCCTTACGCCCAATGATTCTGGCACGGAGGCCTGTCCGGTCACGTATGCCGCGTACGAGAATGAGACGCCGATCCTCAGCGGGGGCCGGACGATCACCGGCTGGCAGCCCGGC
>JALGSS010000144.1 GCA_029821745.1 Candidatus Zipacnadia bacterium | reverse complement strand
AGTCGAGCGGACGGAAGCAACGGGCAGCATCAACTCGGGGAACATGTTCTTCTGGACCTTCGGGGCGGGGCACGGCGTGATCGAGTACTTCGAGTTGACCGGGAACGAGGATATCCGCCAGGCGCTCATCAAGACCGCAGACGATGCACTGGCCGACGCGCGAATCGGTCTGCGACTGAAGGCCGTTGTCTTTGCTGCGCACCATGCGGATGATCCCGAGCCCTACCGCGAGGCCCTGAAAGACTGGGTGCTAGGCGGCGGGCGCAGGTCAGTGCTCCAGGTCGTGCCCCACAATCCGCTGTTCTATGCGGGGCCCCGGGGCATGTTGCGCGGATCGACGGCCGGTGCCCTGTTCACCATGAATGACCTGCCCTATGTGTTGACCGCCATCGACGCCGATCCTCCCGTCGACGACGAGACACGACGCATTGACGCAGAGGGCGGCACTTACTACGACGAGCCGCTCCTGAGTTGGCAGTCTGAGTACGACCTTCCGGAATTCGAGGAGTACTTGCGCATCAAGCATCCCCAACCGTGACGACGCGGCGAGAACCCGCGCCATCACAGGAGGCGAGACCATGACCGGGCTGCCTGCCGCTCTCGGACTGTGTGCCCTCGTGCTGTGCTCATTCGGAGCGGGTGCGCAGACGCAGTGGAAGCACCCGGAGTGCCGGTTCCGGACCTCTGTCACGCGCCCCAGTCCCTACAGGGATGATGCGACGAGACCGGCGGAAGCGGCGGCGGATTTCGCCGGGCTCCTTAAGCAAGCCGGCATCGATGGCGAGTTCGCGCCGGAGTCCCTCAGGCTCGTCGAAGCCGGCGTCGACGTACCCTTCGCCTATCGCACCGAGTTCGACCCGCGAGCCGGCCGGAAGCGGCCCTATGTCACGTGGACCGCTCACCCGCGGATTGGCGAGACGGGGACGTGCGACATCTACTTCGATACGCTCGAGAGAGGCGTCGAAGCCCGACAATTCGACAACACAGAACTGCCGCCAGAGAATCTGCTCGCCAACGCGGACTTCGAAGAGGGAGGCGACGGCGTGCCCACAGGGTGGGAGGCAAGTTCCCCCGCATTGGTGAGCACAGGACGATCAGCGCGGATGCGGGGTGACCGGTCCCTGCAGATTCGCGTCGACGAGGACACCCCTGACGACGCGAATCGCTCGGTGTTGATCACGCAGACTGTCGATGTCAGCCAGTTCGCCGGGCAGGAGATCCTCTTCCAGTGCGATCTACTCGCGGAGAAGGGTGCCTACGGCGCACCCATGACGGTGCGCCTGGAGCAGACCCGCGCCGACGGGACACATATCGCACAGTACGCGATCCAGCCCCGTTGGCTGACCGTCGAGATGGCTCAGGGGCAACTCGTGCAGTTGTCCGAACGCGGGAGGCTCAGCGCCGAGGCGGCGACGGTGACGGTGACTCTGGGCTTCCGGTGCTACGTGAGAGATGCGGATACGGGGCGCACTGTCGAGGGCCCCGAGTCGCATTTCACCGTCTGGGTGGACCGTGTCCGCCTGCGCCCGTGTGAGCGCTGGCCGTGGCCCGCTGCAAGCGGCGCGGGATTCGTGGACGGAGCCATCGACACGGCTCCGGTGAATCGCGCCTTTGAGTTCACGGGATCCCGGCGCCTGGCATTCAACGGTGCCTCGGAGGGAACGCGCACGGCCGCCAAGTACCGAGAGGCAAGCTCGGTGCACTGGGGCCTCGCGCGCGGGACGCTGGAGCTGTGGTGCAGGCCTTCCTGGGTTGCGGACGATGGCGTCGAGCACACGCTCTTCTACGGGTTGGCCTACGGGCATCGGCTCCAGTCACGCCTGCGCAAGCGAACCGCGCGTGCGGGGAACGTGCTGGAGTTCATGATCGTCGACGCGGGCCGGACGGCACGAACGGTGAGCGGGAACGCAGACCTCAAGGCGGGAACCTGGCATCACCTGGCCGCGACCTGGGACCTGCCGCGGGCGCAACTCCAGTTGTTCGCCGACGGCCGCCTCATCGGCTCTGTGGGCCCCGGAGACGAGGCCTGGCCCAGTAGTCTTGAGCACTCCGCCGAGGGGCTGAAGCCGGGAATCGGGATTTCGGGTTCCGACACCCGCAGCATGCCCATGCAGGCCTTTATCGGCGGCGATCACCGATGGACTGAGAGTGGGTCCGCCGAGGCGGCAATCGATGAGTTCCGCATCTCGGACGCCGTACGATACACCGGCGAGTTCCAGCCTCCGCGCCAGGAGTTTGATGTGGATGAGAACACACGCGCCTTGTTCCACTTCGAGAACGAGAAACATGGCGTCCACGACGCGGATGACCGGTTCGTGCGCGGCTACCTGGGATGCGAACTGGACCCGCAGGGCGCGGACGCGCCGCTCGACGTGTTGGACAACGGGGAGGTCTCTCGTCGACGGGTCGTGATGAAGCCCCCGGCGTCCGACGAGGACTTCGAGGCGACTCGCGCCGAGAACCGCATGATGGTCACGCGACCCTTCAAGGATCTCCCCGATCCGCGCACCGTCGAGTACCGGCTTCGGACTGTGGAGCGCGTGGTTGCGACGGGCGACGAGACCTTCGACCTGCAGGTCGGTGGCGACTTCGAGCCGCTCATGCGGTCCATCACCTTTGAGCACGCGGCCAATCAGCCTGAGACGACTTTGCTGCCCCGTTGGCGCGCGAATGACAACGTGGTGCCCTTCAGTGTCGAGAGCATCAGGAGAACGTTAGGCACGGACGCCGAGAACGGTGCACAGCGGGCCTTCGAGGTCTTCAAGTACATCCTGACGGTGACAAACTACTATGATGCCCACTACTGCGAGACGTTGCCGACACGCCACCGGTCGCGGGTGTCGTATGCCCTGATCAAGCCGCTCAACATCTATCCCTTCGACCAGTGCGGGCCGCTCAACCACACTCTCCGCAAGCTGTTCCTCGCTGCGGGAATCTCGTCCAACAACGCCTCCGGCACGCACCACCAGTTCGAGCAGGCCTTCTATGACGGCAGTCTGCGCCTGTTCGATCTGTCGTCGCGCGTGTTCTGGCTGAACCGCGACAGCTCGACGCTTCTCAGCCTGCGGGGGCTCGAGGAAGATCCTTACCTGAAGATCAGGCAGGGCGGAGTGGCGAATTCCTGGTTGCCCGGGCGGCGGAGCGCCGCCACCTTCGGCACGGCGGAGAGACCGCACAACATGGATTTCACTCTCCGACCGGGAGAGCGCGCAAGCGTGAGCTGGCACAACGAGGGGCGCTGGTTCGATCTCACCGGTGAGCGCAAACCGATCCCGCTGGCGAAGGTCCCGCCGTACTTCGGCAACGGTGCGGTGATCTACGAACCGACGCTCGAAGGCGAGGCCGCGAAGTTCCAGAACTTGGCGGTGCAGGGAACGGGACCGGACGCGACCATCACCCAGCAGGACGCCGAGCGATCCGGGAGCATGGTCTACACGGCTGCTTGCCCCTACATCCTCTCCGGGGGATCCGTGCGCGGGGGCTACTCCGCGTCCCGGGCGGGCTCCATCAGCGTCTCCGTCTCCTTCGACGAGGGCAAGACTTGGCGCGAGCTTTGGAAGAACCCGGCGAAGGAGGGGGAGCTCGCGATCGATCTGGCCGACGAGATCACGGCCCGCTATGCCTACTGGCTGAAGCTTGAGCTTGAGGCGGGAAGCGACGCGCAACTGCGCGGCTTGGCAGTGCGCAGCGTGTTTGTGGTGTCGCCTCTGTCGCTGCCTGGGAAGCTCGCCCTCGGGTCGAACCGGGTCAGCTTCGTCGAGGGCCCCGTGACCTCGCCCATCCGGACGAAATGCACGTGGGTCGAGCGCCATCACAGCGATCTGAAGCTGTCACTGAATGCCTTGAGCTACTACCACAACAGCGGCGAAGCCCTGCGGAATGTGTTCGTCGTGCGGCCAGGGGAGACGTGCCCCGTCACCGTGACGCTGCGTGGCCGACCTGCAAAGGGCAGTGTATCCATCGAGCCTCATTCCGGGACCATCCGGGCGACACCGGCCGATGTGCCGGTCTCTCTGGACGACGCGGAGGAAGAAGGCGTCGCTGCGTTCACGCTCTCCTTGCCGGGCGCCACCGAGGGAGCGGTTGAATCCTTTGATGTGGTGTTGCGGGAGGACGGACGCGAGCGGCGCGTGGCGGCCCAGGTTCTCGTCGCGGACGCCGCCCTGGTGTCGGAGGCCGAGGATGCATCCGAGCTATCCGGCGGCGCCGAGGTCGCTCCACTCGCAGAACTGAGCGGGGGAGAAGGCGTCCTCTTCAACGACGCGGGCGAGGCATCCTTCGACATGACGGCTCCGCGATCGGGGGAGTACGCCCTCTGGCTGCGAGCGCGCTGGGAGCCGGGCAGCAGCACCTCGATGGTCCTTGGCCTCGATGGCGAGAAGGTGCGCGACCTGCGGGCCACGGCGATGATCGGCTTCACCGACTGGACCGCGAAGACGAGAGCGCACACGAAGATGTTCGCGCACTTCGGGGAGCAGTACGGCCACTGGTCCTGGTACCGGATCGGCGACGTCGACCTGACGGCCGGCGAACACAGCTTGAGCCTCGGCGCGCGCAAGGGAGCGTTCTTCGATTCACTGGTGTTGCTGCCGGCCAACGTGGACATGGACCGTTCGGCGATGAACCTGCTGCAGAACTGGAACTTCGCGCCCTGGCATCAGCCGATGTAGCCGCTGCAGGGCGCGAAGCGTGATACGGCCTTCAGTCCATCAGCCGGCGTCAGGGCAGGCTTACGTTGACGCCTGACGTGGCGATGACCTTCGCCATGCCCCGGCGCCAGCGATACACATCAGCCGGGTCATCGGTGTACTCTGTCATGCTCCGGGACAGGCCGTCCGGCACTCTCAGCGCCGACTTCGCCCGCACCAGCCATTGTCTCTGCCGCACGGTCAGTTCCGGACTGCCCTCGACCTGAGCGATGGCCTTCTCGAGCAACCGCGCATACGCGTAGTCCTCCACGCCGTCCCGGAAGTTCTCCAGGCGAATGGTGGGCAACGGCGTGCCATCGGGTCCCAGGCATGTCCAGGAACCGTCTCCGTGGAAGGTCGTCCAGCTTCGCGGGTCCCAGTCGGTGAAGGGACCCTTCCTGATCTGCTTGCCGTTCCAGATGCTGGTCTGGTAGTACAGGAATCCGTCGGGACGGTACTTGGCCGTCTGCGCGCCCATCAGCAGTCGCCCCTCGATGGCGGGGTACTCGATGAACATGTTGCAGTATGGGTGCCGGGGACCGCAGCAGATGTACCACCAGACTTCCTTGCCGGTGGCGCGAACCTTGTCGGCCAGGTCCCGCTTGTACCGGGGAGTCAGCGGGCAGAAGCCGTCCATTGACTGCAGGACGGAATCCGTGCCGAAGCTGTGGTCGTACGTCGTCGTCAGGATGAAGGCCCCGGGGAACTCTTTCCTCAGGAAGGCCGCGGCGCGCTCGACGCCGGGGAACTTATCCTTGGGATGCTCATCGCAGCCGTAGATATACGCGTGGTCGAGGAGTCCGAGCGCCTTGGCTTTCTTGTACGGCTCGCCGATGCGTTTGCGGACATCGGCCTTCCACTTCTTCTGTTGCTCCGGGTTTTCCGTCAGCATACTGTAGTAGCCCAGATTGAAGGTCCCCAGGCGCCCCTGCTCATGCAGGCGCTGCAGCACCTCGAAGTCGGGCGACCAGCCTCCGTAGGCGTACAGGCTGTCGTAGGTGATGTAGTAGTCGGCCAGGAAATCGCCCCACTCGAGCTTATGCTTCCGCCAGGACGTGTCCCGGTAGTTGTCTCCCCGCCAACCGCCCTCGGGCTTCGCCTCGTTGTACCTGGGGAAGAAGGTGACAGCCATGTTCAGCGGCGAACGATCCGGCAGCGTGAAGGGGTAGACGCGAACCGACAGCTCGAAGGCGTACAAGGGTCTGCCCTCTACAAGAACCTCCAGCGTGCCCCGGTACATCCCCGGTGCCTGGCTCTTCGGGGCATTGAGGCGCACCCAGAAGGACTGCGCGTCACCCTCGGCGATGTCGGTCTTGGACATGAAGCCCAGGATCGGGTCGGGCCACCAGCCCACGTGGGAGGAGCCATACGGCGGCACGGATTTCGTCTCGACATAGCCCATCAATGCGATGGCGATATCGTCAGGGGAGAAGATCGCGCCTCCAGGGCCGCGCAGGTCTCTTACGCGCACCTGGACCTGCCGCGCGGCGTCCTCGACGGGCATCACGATGACCTGGAGCGCCTCCTTCTCGTTGCGGGCCAGTGCGAGTGATGCCCGGATAGATGGCTGCAGATCCGGCGCGCCGGCCCGGGGCAAGACCTTCTCCATGCTCGTGGCGAAGCCAACCACCACATCGTCACGGACGCTGCCTGGGGCCTGCACCGACTGGCGCACGGATTCGAAACCGGCTCGCAGTCGCACGAGACTCTCCAGCCGCGCGGTGTCGGCCCGTAACTGCGTGATGAATTCGGCAGCCTTGAGCACCACGGGGTCGCCTCGCCGGACCTGTTCCGCAAAGGCGGTCACTCTGGCGTCGTTCTGTGCCACGAGTCGCGCCGCCCAGCCGGCCACGTCGGGGGCCTGGGCGGTCACCTGCGCGATGCGAGCTCGCACGTCCTCCTGTGCCTGCTGCAACGCAGCGATCTGGTCTTGCTGCAGTCCTGCCAGAGCCTTCACGAAGTCTGGGCCGGGAGTGGGAAGGGGTTCGTCCGGGCGCAGGAGGATCATGCGGTCCATGTAGACCTCCATGTCGCCGGCCGGGCGCTCCGTGAAGAAGTGCATGGTATGGATGTCCTTCAACTTCACGTTCATCTTCACGACGTCGGCCAACTTGACGACCGCCTGGCGGTAGCTTCCCGGTGGCAACAGAACGCGCGTGTTCAGGCCAGTGCGGGTGGCACGCACTGAATCGGTGATGAAGAACGACAGGCGCTGATCGAAGTCCGTGGGATTCGTGACGTCGAGGACGAGACGGTCATAGCCGGACCAGTCAGTCACCGGAGGTGTGATCTCGCAGGCCGGCCATTCGCCCATCCCGGGCTTCCACTTGGGCGTGCGGAAGCAAAGGGAATGCTCGCCCGAAGTCGCCCAGTTCGCCTCCCGGGACACGGGGAAGTTCCTGCACGCCGTACCCTTCTCATCGTGCCAACCCGTCGCATCGGCTGGGTCCTCGAAGTCGAACACTGTCGTCGCCGCGAACAGAGGCACGGCGAGTATCACACAGAGAATGCCAGTCCAGCGGGCCATGGAGTCACCTCATGATGGGAGAATGGCGGTGTAAAGACGCGAAGCGGCAGGCTATACGCCCCACATTCGGCACAGGAAGGAAGGGTTCCTCTTTTGTGCCTGTCACCCCTACCCGCGGATTGATCTCAGGCCCGCGTCGGCCAGGTCCAGGAAGGATTGCTGGGCGCGAACGGGAAGTCAGTTCTGCTGCTGAAGCCTCTCTCCAGAATCCGAGGGGAGTCTAGCTATGATTCATGGACTGCGGGCCGCTAGGTACCCCGGCCGGGGCGTCACATTCCTGGTCATCGCGCTGTGTGCATTGCCGATGGGAGCTGATGCCGTGGCCGCGCACATCCTCAAAGTTGATCAGCCGATCCTCGATGCGGAGGACGGCCTGTTGCTGGGGAACGGAGACCTCTCCGTCAGCGTGTACCAGTCACGGGACAAGATCCTGTGGCGCATCGGGAAGGGCGATGTGTGGGATCGCCGGCTCGACACGAGCGACGACCCGAAGCCTCCGCATATTGATGAGATTGCGCATGGGATCGCTGAGGAGGGCTGGAAATGCCCGCCGTATGGTGGGGCGGAGGCGGTGGCGTTGCGAGGCACGGACAACCCGGAGCGCATGAAGGAGCTGTGCAAGGGTTCTCCGCCAAGCTACCGGAAGCGCCCCTACCCGTGCCCGAAGCCCGTGGGGGAACTCGCCCTCTTCCTGCCCCCGGACCTGCCCGGGCTCTCCGTGACGCAGGAGCTGGCGATTGAGGAGGGCATCCTGCGGATTCACTGCGCCGCAGCGAACGGAATCGACCTGCAGCTCACGTGCTTCATTCCGCCTGATGACAACGTGCTGGTCGTGCGCTGGAAACTCGCCAATTGGACCGTGGACACGCAGATCGGCAAACGCGAGCCCTTGCGGTTCGCCTTGTATCGCTGGGCCGATCCGACCACGCTGCAGTTCGGCCGGCAGTTCGTCGCCGAATCACGCCACGGGGCGTTTCTGACCTTCGACCACGACAAGAGCACGCCGCTGCCGCAACCGAGAGTCCGCGAGGCGTTGGGCCATCGCGTCATTGAGCAGACCTTCCACGCGGAGCCGACTTTCCCCGAAGGCTTCCGGTACTTCATGGCGCCTTTCGTGTCCGAGGGCTCCTTCAGTTCGGTGGATACGCTCTCGGCGAAGGAGGCGCGGCTACAGGTTGTCGTGCCGGGGCCGGACCCGGAGCAGGGAGACAGCAGCGGCCGGCTCGCCGTTGCAGTGCCGACGTCGAGTGATGAAGGTGGGGCAGAGGCCGAACTCGGGCGGATCGCCGAGATGCTGGCCGCCGATGGCGCCGACCCCATCGATACTTGGGAGCGAGAGACCCGGGAGAAGGCCGCGGCGTTCTGGGGGCGCTCTTCCGTGCAGATCGCCGATCCCTTGCTCGAGAACCTGTGGTACGAGACGTACCACGCCCGGCGTTGCACCACCGTCGCAGGCAAGACGCCCCCCGGACTGTTTCTCCCGAGCACCGTGCGCGACTACTCCCACTGGCATGGCGACTACCACACGAACTACAACTACCAGCAACCCTTCTGGGGCGACTACACCGCGAACCAGCTTGAGTTGGGCGACGCGTACTTCACCGGCATGGA
>JALGSS010001098.1 GCA_029821745.1 Candidatus Zipacnadia bacterium | reverse complement strand
CAGGATGGAATCGGCAGTCACGAAGCTGGGGAGGTGCTCCTCCTCGTAGTTGTTCAACTCGTAGACGAACTCCATCTGCTTGTAGTCGGCGGGGACGACCACGAAGCCGTTCTTCACGAGCCGGCGCTTGTGGTCATTGAGCAGGATGTCCCTGAACATTGGGTAGTTGGCGACATTACTCAGATTACGTGCGACCTCGTAGGGCTTGACCTTCGCCTCAAAGGCCGGCGGGGTCCCCATATCGATGGAGAAGCCCGACTCTTTCGCGAAGGTGTACTTCGTGTCTCCGATAGCGTCATCTTGCGCGGGTTGCGCGTCGGCAACCGCTGTCGGATTGACCACAGGCGTCGTCTGAGGTCCTCGATTGCAGCCGAGAAGGAGACTGAGTAAGGCGACGCACACCATCCAGATCGGCAAGCGACTATGTAGCATCTTCCCTGCTCCCTTCGATCGGCAATATGGCAACGGGCCGCAGAGGGTCCTCGCGCGCCCGTTGATTGGCAAGGGTGGGGTATGTCACGATGCGAGCCGGGCCATCGGTGCGGGGGACCACAACGATGCCCTCGTCCTCCCGCAGTGGCGGGCCGTGACGGCTCAGGACCCAGCGCGGGCCCCGTTTCTCGAAGACGCACGGGCACCTGACCCCTGAGGGCCGCATCGCCGGTGACATCAGCGATCTGCGGGCTCTCGATGCCCGGATGCTCCTCCGTGCGCCCGATGCCCCAGAAGCCGAACTGGTTCCACTCGTATGTGCAGATAAGCTGCCCGCCGCCGAGGCCGACCTCCACCGATACGAGCTCGGAGATGCCGTCGGCTGTGACATCCGCGAGCCGGGCGCGAGTGTAGGGCCTGCACAGGCGACTGCCGCGCCAACGCGGGTACAGATCGCCGTCGTCATCCCAGCTATACACGAAAAAGCGCCTGGCATAGTTGAGGTCGCGGGCTGTCTGGCTCCAGGTGCACAGGGAGACGTCCTCGCTCCCGTCGGCATCCACATCCCCGACGCTACTCGCCCAGAAGTTGTAGCCGGACTCGGGACTCAGTTCGGTCGGCTGGGACGGCCGGGCCGGGTCAAGCAGATACAGGTGACTTCTCTCGGGCTGGGGCGGCTCGACGGTCTCGGCCACGAGTACGAGGAGCCCCGTGGCGCGCCGGTCGGGCACCCGGACGCGAGAGACGTTGAGGATGTGCCAGGGAGTGTCGAAGATGGTGAGCCGCCGGCATCGGGCCGGCCACAGGGCGAAGACCGAGTGTGCGCTGTAGGCCACGAGCGGGGCGAAATCGGTGTCCGCTACGAATCCCAGCACGGGCTCGGCCACGCTGAAGTGGATGGCGGGAGAAAAGCCTCTCTCGCCGCCTGTGAGCACCGTCACCTCGTTCTCGGGCGGGCTTGCCACGGCGAAAACTACGGTGTCGGGGGCGATGGCGACGCAGACATTGGGTGGGAGAGGAGTGGTTGCGGTCGATGGTGGCGGCACGAGAACCAGTGAGGTGATGACAGCCAGGCAACACACGACGAGTACCCAGCAGAGCGTGGGCACCGTAGTTCCCTTCGAGGCCGCCTCGCCGGTCCAAGCGCCAAGCTCGTCCACAGGAGCCCCCCAGGTGAGTGCCGACAGAATGCTCCCATCAGACACTTCTTCGACGTAGCGTGGGGGGCTCCTGCTCTCAGGCGTGTGGTCTACTCGTAGAACCAGGAGGCCGGGATCCTCCGCAGTTGCAGAGAGATGCCTCCCTTGTAGTTGAAGTACGTGAGAAATGCGACGTCATCGATCCACGTGATGGCGGGATACGCCCACATGTCATCCGCGGCGGTCTCGATGTTCTTGAACTGCTCCCAGGTCTTGCCCTCATCGCGGGAGATGGCCGAGGTGAAGGGATTCCGGCGCTTCGCCCCTGGATTGTGGTTCCAGATCGCGAGCAAGTCGCCCGTGGTTGGAATGCGGCTGATGGACACCGGCGCCGCAGTGCCGACCAGAGCGGTTGCCTCGGGCTTGCTCCACGTCTCGCCACCGTCCTCGGAGATGCCGGCATACTGACCGCCGATTCCGGTGCGCATGAGCATCAGAACGCGGCCGTCCTTGAGCTCGGCGCACGCCGGCTCCCAGCAGCCTTCCTCCGGGCCGACGCGCTCGCTGTCACGCCACGTCTCGCCCTCATCATCAGACAGTATCCGCCCGGACTTAAGCCTGATGCAGCGCCCGTTGGTCAGACCCGTGTACTTCCCGTCGGGGCTAAGCTGCTTGGGGTCGGTGAAGGTCTTGCCCTCGTCCGAGGACGTGCGCATCATCACGCGGCAGTCGGTGGATTCGGTGTTCTTCTGGCAGTAGAACAGGGCGATGCTCTCGTTCTTGAGCCGGATGAAGTTGACCTCCATCACGTTGCAGCCGCCATCGTTCTCGACGAGAGTGTACTTGTCCCCCCAGGTCTCGCCGCCGTCCTTGGAGATCTTGCCTGAGATTCGCGCCGGGGCATGGTCCGCGCCGCCGCCGGCATAGAACTCGGTCCATCCCAGGAGCAAGCTGCCGTCCTTGAGCTGGATGATGTCGGCTTCGCTGTTGCGGGGGTTGTCCGGTCCAACAGGTACTACAACCTGGTGGGGCGTCTCACCGGGTTTCATCTGCGCCAGTCCTTCCGGTACGCCAATGATGGTGATGAGCGATGCCGCGACGGCGATACAGCGCCAACGGCTGTTCGGGTTCATCCGGGGCCTCCTTAAGGGCTCACGTGCAGAAGCATGGAGCGCAACGGCGCGAGCGTCAGTTCTGCTTCACACAGGGCCTGTCCACTTCGCAGGTCCACGATGGATGACGCGGGATGTCCATCTACCAGGATTCGCACGCGCTGCGGCTGTCCCCAGTAATTGACGGCCGATACCAGGTAACCATTGGGCCGATACCAGGTAACCATTGTCCTCCCGAGCCGCGCGGTACTCCACCGCCCACGGTTCGTCGCCGCTTGCGTCCTGCAGCGTCACGCGGCGCGCAACGCGGGCGTCCTCGAATGCGCGCAACATCAGGTCGCGCAGGTCGCGTCCCTTCGCCTCACCGGGGATCTGCCACAGGCCCTTCGGATCGAGCGTTACTGTTCGCGGCCGATTGTACTCATCCCTGCCGAAGGGTTCCTCGTCCAGCAGCCAGAGCCGACCTCCGGCGGCCACGTAGTCCCGCACGGCTTCGTAGAGACCCTCCGGCGCGTGTCGAACGGAGGGCGCGATGACGGCCCGGAAGCGCCTGAGGTCGCCCTCGGTCGCCTGGCGCTCCGAGACGAAGGCCACGGGGATGCCGGTGAAGTTGAGGGCCTCGTAAGCGCGCACCATCGCCGCGTGCGCCCTGTCCGACCAGAGCTGGGCGGTGAGGCTGTAGAGGATCGCCACAGGCTTGCGGGCCGTCTGCAGCTTCGTGACCTGCGGCGCCAGGCGCATCAGATCAAGCCCGCATGTCCCGGCGGCGATCACATTCTCGGGCCGGTGCAGAATGCTGCCCTCGAAGTTGCTGGTGGGGTCGTACGTGCGCGCCCAGACCCAGATCGTCGTCGCGCCCTGGCCATGGATCGCCCCCTGCCACAGGGCGCAGTCCGTGTGTTCGGGGGGGATCAGGCGCTGTTCGCCGTCGCGGATGATATGGTTCTCCGTATTCGCGACCGGCACGCGGCGCATCGAGTACTGGATGTCGTAGTACAGGTTCTGGTGGATCCAGTTGGCGGCCCATTGGTCTCCGAAGCCGCTGAACATATGCCGGCAGTCATTGCCGTTCAGGTCGCCCATATAGGCGAACTGCTCGGGGTCGCAGCCCCACTTGAGGTTGCCGCGCCCGGCGGGTACGCACATGACCTTTGCGTGGGTGGGAGTTCCGGGGCGCACGTCATTGACCGTGTCGGCCATGAACCGGTGCCACGCGGCGAACTGCTCCATGTTGAAGCGCGCCATGTCATAGCGCAGCGGCGTCATCTCGTCCTCGCGCGGCAGGTCGCCCGTGGGCAATACCGGGACCCCGTCGAAGGACGCGTAGTTGGTGCCGGCGACCGCGTTGAGATGCTCGATGGTCCCGTGGACCCGCTCCAGGTACGCGTGCCAGAGCGGGAGACGGAACGGATCATCGACCCAGTTGTAGTAGACCGGCTCATTGCTCAAACAGATGCTGTGAAGCGCCGGGCTGTC
>JALGSS010000143.1 GCA_029821745.1 Candidatus Zipacnadia bacterium | reverse complement strand
GGCCTCAATGCACCGTGAAGGACTTTACGTCTGTCATCCCCGTCATCCCCAGCAGCTTCACCCGCGCCGTGTACTCACCGACGGCCAGTGGCTCCTCGTCGGGAGCCTGGCCCCAGACGACTGCGGCGGTCTTGCCCGGCTCAATGGTGATATCACGAGCAGCCAGGTGGATGGACGGCTCAAGCAGCGTGCAGCCGATCTTGAGCGACAGCGTCCGCTCCGGGTCACCGTTATACAACGTGGTCTTGATCTCGTAGCCCGCGCCCGCGGTGATGTCCTTAGGCTCCGTCGCGACAAACCAGACGGGGGCAGGACGCGGCCCCGTGGTGGTGAAGCGCACCCGGCACGAGGCGGTGGAGACCCCGGCCGAAGCCTGAACGGTTCCCGCGTACATTCCAGCCAGACGCCCCGGGTCGGGCTGCCAGCGGAAGGTGTGGGCCTCCCGCCGACCGGGCTCAAGCGTGGGACGAACCGGGGGACCCTTGATCTCGCCATTCGGCGGGAGGAAGTCCACGTTCACAGTCAACGTCTCGTCACTCAGGTTCTGCACGTCCACGTCGATGAGCGTGAGCTCTTCGGGGTCGATGCGACGACGCAAGGCCTTCGCCCGGAGCGCGATCCGACCATCCGCGGACTCCCAGGCGCTCCCCGGAAGAGCGTCGGCCTGGAAGTCATACGCCGCACCCGTGGCCATCACATTCAGGACCCGGAAACGGGGTGCCGGCTTGCCCTCGGTGCTTCCTGGATACGGGAAGTAGGCGACGCCCGTGCTCAGCGTCAGGCGCGAGATTGAGTCGGCCTCGAGGCCGACCCAGCGCCCGGTGACGCGCGCCTGCCGGACCGGCTTGCCTGCGGAATCCACGACCTTCACGGCGGCGCAGGTGATCGCGGCCCCGAGCTTCTTGCGCTCCGGATCGGGGGGATCCCCGTCGATCTTCGCAAACACCGGCAGGGCACTGGTGGTCTTCTCGACCTTGACCTCGGCGACGTGGATCTGGCGCACCTTGTCGGGCTTCGTTCGCTTGACGCGCTCGATAGTCGCAAAGCGGTCAAGCTGCCAGTCGAAGTCGTAGTAGCCGGCCTCGACGAAGTAGCCCGGCTCATAGCAAGTGACCGGGGGCTTGTTGTTCACGTTCATGACGTGGGGCAAATCGCCCCGGTCCGTGTTGAAGATCACGTAATCCGAGTATCCCCAGTAGAGCTTCTCCAGGTCGAACTCAAGGCCTTGCACCGATGTGCCGTCTGACTTCGTGGCGTAGCGACCCTTGCAGATCACGAGGTATGTTCGCCCATTCGTGAGTGGGTTCGGATAAATGGAGAAGGTGCCGAACTTCCGGCCCCGGTACTCCCTGTCGCCGGTGAGGGGGTCGCGCACGATGATTCGGTCGGCGTAGACCTCGACCGGGAGCGGCCCGGCGGCCTGGGCGCGGCTCAGCAGGCGGCTGGTATCGAAGGTCCCGTACATCACCAGGTTCTTGTGTGCCAGGTCCGCGGGGTCGAGGGCGTCCTCCGGGATCGCCTCGAGCCCCGTTCCATGCACCATGAAGCTGTTCCAGCCCTTGCAGAAGGCCGTGGCCTCATCCCGGTGCCGGCGGACCAGATCGTCGGGGCCGACGCCGCCGTAGCAGACTACGAAGGGGGTCACGAAGGCGTGCCCGACCGGCCCGGAAATCTCCCTGGACTTGCGAAACCGGGAGGAGGTGAAGCAGCTTTTGGGCATGGTCTCATCGACGGTCGCGAGAGGCAGCGTCGCGCCCCGGTAGCCCTCCGGCTGGGCGCATGGCCACCCGTGCCAGTCGGCCAGGCGGTCGGCTTCGTCGCGCACAGCCTCGAAAGTCAGCTCATGGGGCGGCCCATCGTAGCCGCAGATACCGTCGATGAAAACCACGACCCGGCGCATCTCGGCGACCGGACTCAGCGCGGTGTGCAGCGTAAAGGCGTCCAGGTTCGTCGTGCTGACGTTGATGACCCCGACGGGCGGCGCCTTACTCAGAGAAGCGCCCGCGCGAGCGAGCGCCGAGAGCACCGGCATCCCGAACTCCCATGGCCTGTCGGACGGTGCGGTTTGCAGGCCGAGGGCATAGTCGACCGTGTCGGACGGCTCCGTGGTCGCCGCGCATTCCAGGAGCGCTTTCTGCCCCTGGTATTGCAGCCGCTCCATCCGACCCCAGTACATTTCCCCGTGGTCGAGCACCGGCGTGCTGATGACGAAGCTGCCCTGCTCGGGGCGGAGGGACCTGCCGAGGAAGTAGTCGTAGATCCACGACACGCTGTAGCCGCCGCCGTGGGACTTGTCGGGGTTGTAGGTTAGACCGGAGTCGTATGTCCCCGGGTCGGTCTCGCCGAGTTCCGCCAGACGCTTCGCGAAGTCCTGTCCCTGCCAGGGAAGGACGACTGAGTCCTTGCCGTCGGCGATGACGTGCACGTCGCCCCATCGGGCGCGCTCGGCGAGATGAATCGGGGACGCGGCTTCGAGCAGGGGGCGGCGGAACTCCTCAATGTCGTTGTGCTGGTCCTTGCGGGCGTACCAGTGATAGTGCCACTCGCGGAAGTCCGTCCAGCCATCCACGCCCACCGCGGCGGCGATGTAGTCGGGGTGAACGGTGCCCTGGCGGAAGGCCCCCGTGCCGCCCATCGAGCCCCCGGTGATGTACACGCGCCGACGGTCGATCCCGAACTGGGTGTGGAGATCATCGATCACTTCGGCGGTAGCGATGTCTCCGATGCCCCAGTAGAAGTTGGGCCCGCGAGCGTTGAGATTGACGAGGAGCCAGCGGTGCGCGTCGGCCCAGTCCTTCTGCCACTGAGAGAAGCCGGAGCCCACGGACCACCCGTAGCCATGGGCATGCAAGGCAACCGGGTACCCGCTCGCCGGAGGCAACCCATCGGGCACGTAGACACCGTAGGCTTGCTGGGAGCGATCGACCGGGGACTCGTAGTAGACGAGTTTGGCCTGGCCGTCGCCCAGAGCATACGCACTACACAGACAGAGGAGCAGAGCCGTCGCTAAGCGGGACACAGTGGAGACTGGTTCCCGAAGGATGAACGGGAATCCTTCACGTCTCCGAGCGGAAAGGATTTCAGCTCCGGGATCGGACGCCGTAGATCAGCAGGGCGTTGGAGACGGGGCGCTGCATGCCGTCCGTCGGATGGTTGATGACGCGGCCATCCCAGTAGGCGGTGGTGGAGCCGCCGCCGTCGAGAGCCATCGCGTCCACGCAGCCGAGCTTCCACATGACGCTCGCCAGCTCCCACAGTGTCAGGCCACCGGCGATGGATGCCTCGGCGGAGACGACAACGAAATTGCCCCGCTTGTCGATACCGACGGCGGTGCGAGAGCAGGCGCGGCCGGTGCTTAGCCGGAACAGCTCCTCGGCGTTGGTCAGGTTCCTCTCGCCGTTCTTGACGAGCTGCGGGCCGGCTCCGATGGCGTGGCGCAAGGCCGGCCAGCGCGGGACCGCGCCAAGACTTACCGAGGCCTCAGTGCCCTTGGCAAGCGATGCGAGCTTCGCCCCGACGCTTCCTCCTGCGGAGATTACGTGGCCGCCCTTCGGAATCTTGATGGCGCGGCCCTTAGTCTCCACCTTCTCGACCTTCCCGGCGCTTGAGATGGCGAGGCGGACGAACTCCTTCGCGCCGGTAACGGCGCTTCCCCAGCGCCGGGTGTAGGCCATGGGGCGATCGGCCTTCCAGTGACTGGCGTTCAGACCTCCGAGCGGATACTTGCCCAGACCCTCGATGCTGACGGCGCCACTGAAACGTTGGCGGCCCATCAGCGCCTTGCCTGTTTCGGTGATCCCGAGGGCGCAGCGGTTGCGCGTCGGGTGCTTGATCCACTCGCCGTCGATGACAAGCATGCCCAGTGGCGCGCCACATGCATCGAAATGGCCGCCGTTGACGGCGGCGTCGGCGCTGTGGGCCGCGGCGATCCTGCTGACCGACGCGCGCGTGCGGATCGTGGTCCCGGCCAGGGCGGGCTTGATGGACGAGGGCCTGGCGACCATCACGAACACGCGCACCGCGCCCCTGGCTGTGGTGAACCGGCGCAGGGACCACGGGGTCGCATACGGAGGCGGCAAGGTGGGCGTGGGTTTGGGCTCCGGAGTTGGTTTGGGCTCATGAACGGGCTTCAGCGGCTGCGGCCGGGGCAGGTCCGCGACGATCCGGTACGGGCCATTGAGGGTCATAACCCGTGGCGTGCCGCCGGTCGGGCAGGCGATCGACAGCCGCGTCCAGTTGTCGGCCATCACTTTTGCCGTGACCTTCGGGTCCAGCGGATCGGTGAAGGTGTACATCTGCAGGCAGCCCCAGTCCGGGGGCAAGGGTGTCGGCGGCGGAATCTCGAACACGAGTTCACCGGGGGCCACGCTTTGCCAGTAGGGGGCCGGTCGGGAGAGATCGATCACAAGGCGCAGATACTCATCGTGGCTGCCCGCGCGCACGCCCTTGACTGAGGCGCCAACGGGTTGCAGGTCGAATCCGCGCCCGTTGGCCCGCCTCTCGCAGCCGATGCCGAAGGCCTCAGTGAGCATTTCCGCGGGAACGTAGAGGCGGCCGTCGACCACGAGGGCCGCGTGTGTGCCGCGCATCTGCGCATGATCAACCTTGAAACGTGTGGAGTCCTGGTAGACCTTGAGGTATCGGCCGTAGGCCGCGACATGCCACATTCCGGGCTCGCCGGCCGGCGCGACGCGCAGTCCGAGGCAGTTCTGGAGGAAGGCTGCGGGCAGGCTCAGATAACCGTCGATCGCGACAGGAGGCGGGCTCGACATGGCCACGCGCCCCATCATGCTCACCGTGACCGGCCCGGGCGTTGCCACGGCAGCGTTCACAGCTAGACAGGCCGTCAGGAGAAGGGTAGTGTATCGCACGGTATGGCGTTGGGTTGCGGTGAGATGCTGCGCAGCCATCAGCCTCCTGATCTCGAGACGGCGCCTCGCACACCTCACCCGCGCGCGGCTTGGACGGCCTCGCGTATCCTCGCCGCGCTCTCGGTGATCGCTTTGAAGTCCTGTGCCTCAACGGCAGCCGGGTCGACAATGCTGCGCCCCGCGCCGACCGAGTGCGCCCCTGCCTTGACGAATTCCGCCGCGTTCTGGGCCGAGATTCCGCCCGAGGGCATCACGTCGACGCGGTACAGGACGCGGCGAATCGTCGCGACATATTCGGCATCCAGCATCTCCGCGGGGAACAGCTTCACCAGGCTGGCGCCGGCATGCCACGCGAGCTGAATCTCCGTGGGCGTCAGGGCGCCGGGAATGGGCAATACGTCGCGCTCGATCGCTGTCCGGACCATATCGGCATTGGCCCCGATGCCGCTGCAGAAATCGGCCTGAGCTGCATTGGCCAGGGCCACCATCTCGCCGTTGAGGACCTCGCCGGCGCCGATGATGGCATCGTCCTGCCATTCCTGCTGCAGGAGCGTGATGTCTCGCAAGGCGCCATGGACGGACATTGCGACCTCGACGCAGTCCACTCCGCCTTGCACGATGGCTTCCACCGTGCGCGCCAGGGTGTCTGCGCTGATCGCGCGGATGACCGCCACGACTCCGCACGTCTGGATCCTCTCCAACGTGGTCTCCATCTGCATACTGGGCACCCCCAGGTGCGGGATGGTCGCGGGCCGGCCAAGCGCCGGCAATGTCACTGGCCGGACGCAGCGAAGTGTCCGTGCAGCGGATTCAGAACAGAGCTGGTTTCGGGTCCACGTGCCCTATATGTTTACCCGTACACACGAAGTTCAACCCGACGACAGGGCGCGGATCAACAGGTCGGATCGCTTGCGCTCCAACGGAAGCGCCGTCGTCAGCGGATGACCTGCAATTTCATCATATTCGTGGTTCCGCGCTGCCCGATCGGCGTCCCGGCCGTGACGACGATGACCTCGCCTTGCTTTGCGAGCTCCATGTCCCGAACGCGCTGCTCAATGTGTTCGAGCATCCCATCAGTATTGTCAGCGGGGTCCACGAGGGTCGGGCGCACACCCCAGTAAAGGGTACACCGCCTTGCCGTCGGCGGCAAGGGCGTTGCCGCAAGGACGGGCACTCGCGGGCGGCACTGGGATGCGAGGCGTGCCGATGACCCTGACTGGGTGAAGGCGACGATGGCCTTGGTGTCGAGGTCCTCGGCGACCTGCGCCGCGGCTCTGCTCAGGGCGTCGGCGAAGCTCAGCGGCTCAGAATCCTGGGACGGGAGGCTCAGGTGCGGCCCGTGGAACAGCTCCTCTTCGGCCGATTGCGCGATGCGCCGCATCATGCTCACCGTCTCCACGGGGTAGCGCCCCACGGCGGTCTCGCCCGAGAGCATGACGGCGTCGGTGCCGTCGAGAATCGCGTTCGCCACGTCCGAGGCCTCTGCGCGGGTCGGTCGCGGGTGCTCGCGCATCGAGTCGAGCATCTGGGTTGCCGTGATCACCGGCACGCGCAGCCTCGCGCAGGCCCGGATGATCTGCTTCTGGAGCATCGGCACGCTCTCAGGAGACATTTCGACACCCAGGTCGCCGCGGGCAACCATAACGGCGTCGGCGGCACGCAGGATATTGTCCAGGTCACTGATTGCCTCAGGCTTCTCGAGCTTGGCGATGACCGGAGTGTCGGCCCCCAGCGAGGCGATCATGTCCTTCGCGGCCGCCAGGTCCGCCGCCGACCGGACGAAGCTCAACGCGATGTAGTCGACTTCGAGCTTGACGGCGAACTCGAGGTCGCGGCGGTCCTTCTCGGTGAGCGCCGGCGCGCTCACCGCCACGCCCGGAAGGTTGATCCCCTTGTGCTCGGACAGCTCGCCTCCGGTGACGATCTCGCAATGCACTTCCGTTCCGGATTCTGAGACGACGCGCAGTTCGAGCAGGCCGTCGTCCATCAGGATTCGGTCGCCCGGCTCCACGTCGCCGGGGAGGGCTTGGTAGGTCGTGCTGATGCGCTCCGCGTTCCCCGGCAGGTCCTCGGTGGTGATGGTCAGGCGTTCGCCGGGCGTGAGCAGGACGGGCAGCCCTTCCTCGAGCAGGCCCGTGCGGATCTTCGGGCCCTGGAGGTCGGCGATGACACCGATGAACCGACCCGTCTCGGCCTCGAGGGCGCGCACTCGCTCAAAGGTTCGGCGGTGGGTCTCGTGGTCTCCATGTGAGAAGTTGAGGCGCACGAGGTCGACGCCGGCATCAATGATGCGGCGCAAGGTTACCAGATCCTCGGTGGCCGGACCGAGTGTGGCGATGATCTTCGTGGGGTTCTCGACCGCCAGGATCGGCGCTGGCTGCATGGGCAAGGTGCAGACCGCCTCCGGTGTCGGGATCGTTTACAATGCGAAAATCCATGTGCTATAATAGGGTACTGTCCAAGGGCGCATTAAGGGTACATAATCGCGGGCGTCCAAGTCAACGCGCGGGCGCCCTCGTGCATGGTGGGTTGCTCGGACCGCCGGGCTGACCGTGTGATCGCTGTCGGGAGGCATTGTTCATGGGAGAAAAGCCGGATCTGCAGGCACTGTGGAAAGACGTCGATCAGGCTCTCCGCCGCCGGCCGGGGACCAGCCGGGCGTTGTGGGACGCGGTCTCGGCCGCCGTGCCTCTCACCATCGAGGACGACGCGCTCGTGATCGGCTTTGAGCCCAAAGACATGCGCCACGCGAGCTACGTCGAGACGCGTGTCAACAAGGCGCAGGTGCAGGAGGTCCTCCAGGCCAAGACGGGCCGCCGCCTC
Source organism: Candidatus Zipacnadia bacterium (assembly GCA_029821745.1). Lineage (GTDB taxonomy): Bacteria > Armatimonadota > Zipacnadia > Zipacnadales > JABUFB01 > JALGSS01. The sequence goes on along the minus strand of JALGSS010000143.1, from coordinate 1,159 downwards.
GACCTGAAATGCATTGAGGGCGCAACGGTCGGTCACTGGGATCGACACAAGGAGCGCGAGGCCGAGCGTGTGCGCGTGTCGACGGAGAGCATGGCCGAGCGCCAGACCCACAAAGTCTCCCACGTGGGTTGGGAGGAGTTGCTGGGGAATCTCCAAGTGCTGTTCGCTGACACCCCGGGGCGCAGGCACGCGACTGTCCAGGCACACTTGCTGGTGAAGGCGCTGCCCCTCGTCTACGACGTCGAGATGAGAGTGCGCTCCGCCGACCCGGAGTCCGAGCAGATCGCTATGCAGGGCCTCAACCGCGCCTTCGACCGCATTGCCACGGTTTGCGAACTGCCGCCATCCCAGGTGGCACTCGAGTACTTGCGGTACAAGAGCGCCCGTAAAGCGTCCCGGTAAGCATGGGCGCTTGCTTGAGCTCTAAGCGACCGGCCTTTGGGCCGGTCGCTTGTGTGGGCGTGGGCCCTCTGACCGCACTCAGTGGAGGCCTCTGAGACCATGCAGCAGCACTTCGCCGAGGACCCGATCGCATACACGGGCAGGGAACTGCGATCCCACTGGATCTTCGAGACCTTCGGCCTGCAGGGCGACGCGATCGTGGCTTTCACCGGCCCGTGCGACGTCGCCCTAGAAGCTATGGTCGACCTCGCCGATGTGGCAGCGGGCGAGTCCATCCGGGCCCGGCTGATGGTGCATTTCATCGCAGAGTGCTTCGACCGCGACCTGGAGAAAGCCGTCTTGCGCCAGCGCCTGCTCGTGGCGCTCGCGGCGGAGAAGCTGGGCGTCTCAGCTCAGGTCCGGCGCGAGGGTGATGATCTATACGTGGGCGACCGCAAGCTCTCGGTGTCCATCGCCACGGCCTCTCCCGTCTCCACCCTCATCCATTTCGCCATCAACATCGATCCGGAAGGCGCGCCTGTGGCGGCCATCGGTCTCGACGAGCTTGGGGTCGATGCCCCCGCCCTTGCAGGGACTCTCATGGCGGCATTTGCTGATGAACTGACAGCAGTCGCGCACGCCCGGTGCAAGGTGCGATCCGTCCCATGAACGCTGTGCCCCTGGCCGAGATATTCACGTCTTTCCAGGGCGAGGGCCCGCTGGTGGGCGTGCGCCAGGTGTTCGTGCGTGTGCGCGGCTGCGACTTGGCGTGCCTGTA
>JALGSS010001097.1 GCA_029821745.1 Candidatus Zipacnadia bacterium | reverse complement strand
CGGATGTACAACGGCAGCGGGTCCCTGGGCCGCCTCGACACCCTCCTGCTTCCTTACTACGAGCGCGAGACGGCCGCGGGAACGCTGGATGACGAGGAAGCCATCTTCCACCTCGCCTGCCTCCTGCTGATGGACACCGCATATATCCAACTCGGGGGGCCTGACGCACAGGGGGCGGATGCGACCAATCCTGTCTCCTTCCTGGTCTTGGAGGCCGCGCATCGCCTGCGCATCCCGGCCAACGTCGCGGTATGCGTGGGCCGCGAGCTGGACCCGCAACTGCTCCGGCGCGGTGTCGAGATTATGGTCGCGGATCGCACGGGTCTGCCCAAGTTCCTCGGCAGCGACAACTTCGTCGAGGGCTTCGCGCGGAACGGGTACGCCCTGGAAATCGCCCGGGAGCGCGCGTACTCCGGCTGCCACTGGTGCGCGGTGCCGGGCCGCGAGTACACACTCAATGACTGCGTGAAGGTGAACCTGGGCGCAGTGTTCCAGGCGGCGTGGGAGGAGATGCTGGGCGACGAGTCAGGTTGTGCGCAGGCAACGTTAGATAGCCATGGGGTGTCGATGCCTCACAATCGACGGGGCCCCACGGATGCACCAGGTATGGCCGAGCCGCCCAGCGTCGCGCGCCTGTGGGAGCGCTTCGAGTGGCACCTGCGGCGAGCGATCACCGTGGTCGCCGAGGGCCTGGACTTCCACATGGAGCACATGCACCAGGTGTTCCCGGAGCTCGTGATCGACCTGCTGTGCCACGGGACCATCGAGCAAGGGCTGGACGCGAGCCATGGCGGAGTCGAGTACGCCAACCTGTGCGTGGACGGCGCGGCGCTGGCGACAGTGGCGGACTCCTTCGCGGCCCTCCGGCAGAGGGTCGAGGTCGAGGGCCGGCTGACGTGGCGCGAGATTGCGGGGCACATCGAGGCGAATTGGCCGGGCGCGGAGGGTGAGCGGGCGAGGCTGATGATGCACAGCGTGCCCCGGTTCGGCAGCGGCGGGTCCCTCGGGGACGAGTACGCGGTGCGGATCACCCGTCTGTTCACGGACATCGTGAAGGAGAGGCCCACGCCGGCGGGCTTCAACATGATTCCCGGCCTCTTCTCGTGGGCGAACACGATCCCCATGGGGCGCGAGTTGAGGGCGACCCCTAACGGTCGGCGGGCGGGCGAACCCATCTCCCACGGCGCGAACCCAGACCCCGGTTTCCGCAAGGACGGAGCGCCCAGCGCCATGGCCTCGGCGATCGCTTCGGTCCAGCCCGGCTGGGGGAACTCCGCGCCGATGCAGATTGAATTGTCGCCGCCCACCGGGGGCCTGGAAGAGAGCGTGGAGAGCATCGTGAGCCTGATCCGCACGCACATGGAATTGGGCGGCACGCAGATCAACATGAACGTGATGGATGAGGCGAAGGTTCTCGAAGCGCACGCATGCCCGGAGAAGTACCCGGACCTGGTGGTGCGCGTGACGGGCTTCAGCGCCTACTTCGCGAGCCTCTCCTCCTCGATCGCCTGGCCCAGAAGCTCGACGGCCGCCTTGATCGCCTCGACGGCCTCCCCTTCGAGCCTTCGCGCTTCGGTCAAAGCAGCGATGGCCTTGTCGATATGCGCGGCAAACAAGACCTCGTCGTCATCCCCCGGTGCTTCCAGTGCGTCCACGAGCGGCTTGAGGGTCTCGACTTCCTTTTCGTAGAGTTCCCTGGCTTGCTCCAGCGCGGTCCGTGCGTCGCCGTCTAGTACGAGCTGCCAGTCCCTCAGGAAGGCCTGCCGGCGCGTATCTCGTCCTTGATGCGCTCAATGAGTCTGTCGGTCGCGGCCTCGAGATCATCCATGCTGTCTGTGAGATTGACGTACTCGGACTCGTAGCCGAACACCGCCGGTAGGTCGTTGGGGAAGATCGCGAAGCTGCACGTCGGTGCGCAGGGACACGGGCCGGCGATTCGGAATGCGCCTCCCGACACTCCTTGCACGTACGCCGGGGAGTATTCGGCGCCCCGGTATGTGAGCACAATCCGCACTGCCTCGAACATCGCATCGACGACGCGGTACTCATCCACACCCTCAAGAACCACGGTCTCACCTCCAGCCTGAAGCGCCGGGCCGAGGATCAGGCCTGACACCCCAAGCAGCAGCAGTCCCGCACGCCATCGCATGATTGATCTCTCCCGGTGGTCACTGACGCCACGCGTCGGCGTGGCG
>JALGSS010000142.1 GCA_029821745.1 Candidatus Zipacnadia bacterium | reverse complement strand
CGGGGGCAGATCAGAGAGACCAGGTCGCTGTCGGTGAACTCGCGCAACCACCCGGGGATGAAGATATGCTCCTCGCTGGTCGAGAGGAAGCAACTGTATCGCGGATCATCGATCACCATCTTCTTCAGACGGTCGTTGAACCACGCGCAGCAGACTCCGGCTTTGATCCGCGCCTCCAGGGGCTGCGTGAAGAGCGTGTAGGCGCCGCCGAGGCTGATCCCCCACATGCCGATGCGGGATGTGTCGATGTCGGGCCGCGTCTCGGCGTAATCGATGAGGCGGCTGATCTTCGCGATCTCAAGGCCCCACAGGGTCTTGCCGAGCATCAGCGCGAGCCGGGTGTAGCGGCCCCGCGGGGGACCCTCGGTGATATTGCAGGGCGCGAGCACGGCGAAGCCGGCCTCGACGACCCGCTGCCCGTACTTGTGGTAGAGCATGCTGTCATCGAGGAAGCCGAAGACGCGCTCGGGAGAGCTCCCGATCCCGTGCTGGCAGATGACGAGCGGGTGGGGACCGTCTACATGCTTCGGCACGACGAGGACGCCACGTCCCCGCAGGCCCGGGTACAGGTCGAGGGTGACCCAGTAGCCGGCCATGCGGTCGTCTTCCATCCAGGGCTCGACGAGGACGTTCATGTCCTCCAGGCACGGGCCGAAATCCCCCACGGCGTCGAGCCAGCGGCGGCGATTCGGCTCGACGGAATGGAGGAAGGCCTGGGGGGATGAGTAGTCGCGGCTCCACAGTTCCCCCTGGCGCTGTGGGTACTGCTCGTGCAAGGCTCTGAGGAAATCCTCGGTCTCAGCGCGCATCAAGTGCTGTCGATCTCGCTGGCCGCGGTCGATCAGGCCGGGCTCAGTCTCGAAGACGTTGTCGTAGAAAGTCATGGCGTGCCTCCCGTCGCGTTGTCAGCGACACGGGTATTCCCCGCGCGAAAGCCAAAATCCTTGCAGGTTCGGGCGCGTCTTGGTAGTATGCCCTTGGAGGGTAGCCTCACCGAGGAAGGTGTGGATCAGGCCGCCGTCGGAGCGGCAACGGGAGATGTTTCGATGCACCAGGTAACGTTGATCCCCGGGGATGGTACCGGGCCGGAAGTATCGTCCGCGATGAAACGATGCGTGGAGGCGACGGGTGTCGCGATCGAGTGGGAGGTCGTGAACGCGGGCATCGATGTGATGCAGGAGAAGGGCACGCCGCTGCCGGAGGAAGTGTTCGAATCGATCCGGCGCAACAAGGTCGCCATCAAGGGACCCGTGACCACGCCTGTGGGGAAGGGATTCCGAAGCGTCAACGTGGCGCTGCGGAAGGAACTGGACCTGTACGCGTGTCTGCGGCCGTGCAAGTACTATGAGGGCGTGCGATCGCGGTACCCGGAGTCTGACGTGGTCATCGTTCGAGAGAACACCGAGGACTTGTACGCGGGTATCGAGTTCGAGATGGGGTCGCTCGAGAACTCGAAGCTGATCGACTTCATCGAGGAAGTCGAGGGCGTTCACATCAGCGATGACTCTGGGATCAGCATCAAGCCGATCTCAGTGGCGGCGTCCGCGCGAATCGTGCGGTTTGCCTTCGATTACGCGGTCGAGAACGGCCGGAAGAAGGTCACGGCGGTCCACAAGGCCAACATCATGAAGTTCTCTGATGGCCTGTTCCTGCGGACCGCGCAGGAAGTGGCGGAGGAGTACAAGGACAGCGGCGTGGAGTTCGAGGACCGGATCGTCGACAACATGTGCATGCAACTTGTGCAGAAGCCTGAGCTGTACGACGTGCTGGTGTTGCCGAACCTGTATGGCGACATCCTCAGCGACCTGGCTTGCGGACTCGTGGGTGGGCTGGGCGTGGCGCCCGGGGCAAACATCGGCGACGACTGCGCCGTGTTCGAGCCGACGCACGGCAGCGCGCCCAAGTACAAGGGCCAGAACAAGGTGAATCCCACGGCGACGATCCTGTCCGCCGTGATGATGCTGCATTACCTTGATGAGCACGAGGCAGCCGAGAAACTGGACAATGCGGTGGCGGCAGTGCTGAAGGCCGGCGAGAGGGTCACGTACGACCTCAAGCCGAACCGGGACGACCCGACGGCCGTCGGCACGAGCGAGATGGCCGACGCGATCTGCGAAGCGATGCAGTAGACCCGGCGCAGCGATCCGCAACGCAATGCAAAGCGCCCGCCGAGAGTTCGGCGGGCGCTTTGCATGTGACGGGCTTGCGAGTGTCGGCTTAGCCCTTCGGACCGGCGTCAATGACGTTCTGCTCGACGCCGTCTTCGAACTTCTTGAAGTTCTCGCGGAACTGCTCACAGAGCTTCCGGGCCTGGGTATCGTAGGCCTGCTCATCGTCCCACGTCGTCTTGGGATCCAGAAGCCGTGGGTCCACTTCGGGGCAGGACTTGGGTACCTGAACGCCGAAGAAGGGCTCTTCGTGCATCTCGACCTTGTTGAGGTCACCCATGAGGGCTGCGCCGAGGATGGCGCGGGTCAGGCCGATGTTGATGCGGTGTCCGATCCCGTACGGGCCACCGGTCCAGCCGGTGTTGACGAGCCAGCAGTTGACGTCATGCTTCTTGATGCGCTCGCCGAGCATCTTGGCGTAGACTCCAGGATGCAGCGCCATGAACGGAGCGCCGAAACATGCGCTGAAGTCCGGGACAGGCTCATCGATACCGACGACCGTCCCGGCCACTTTCGCGGTGTAGCCGGACAGGAAGTGGTACATGGCCTGATCGGGCGTCAGCTTCGCGACCGGAGGCATGACGCCGAATGCGTCGCAGGTGAGGAACACGATGTTCTTCGGATGAGAAGCGACGCCGCCGCGCACGACGTTGTCCAGGTGCGAGATCGGGTATGCGGCGCGGGTGTTCTCGGTGAACGCGGCATCGTTGAGATCAACCCGGCGGTTCTCGAAGTCGATCATGACGTTCTCCATGATCGTCCCGAATTTGCGGGTGGTCTCGTGGATCTGTGGCTCGGCTTCCTGGGAGAGGCGGATGATCTTCGCGTAGCAGCCGCCCTCGAAGTTGAAGATGCCTTCTTCGCTCCAGCCGTGCTCATCGTCGCCGATGAGTGCGCGATGCGGGTCGGCGGAGAGGGTCGTCTTGCCTGTGCCGGACAGCCCGAAGAAGAGCGCCGAGTCACCTGCTGTGCCGACATTGGCCGAGCAGTGCATTGATAGCACTTCGCTCTGCGGCAGCAGGTAGTTCATGATGGTGAATACGGATTTCTTGATCTCGCCGCCATAGCGAGTGGCGCCGATGAGGACTGTGCGCTCCTTGAAGTTGACGACGATGAAGGTCTCTGAGTCGACGGCATAGTCCTCGGGCGGCTGGGCGTGCAGACCGGGCAGCGCGATGATGCGGAACTGCGGGACGTGGTTGAGCAGTTCATCGCGATCCTTGATCTGGATGAACATGTTGCGTGCGAACAGGCTCTGCCACGCATCCTCCGTGATGACCCTGAGCGGGAGTCGGTAGTTTGGATCGGCCCCGACATAGCAGTCCTGTACGAAGAGGTCCCTGCCCTGGATGTAGTTGAGCATGTGGTCGTAGAGCCTGTTGTACGCATCCTCGGTGATTGGGCGGTTCACGTCGCCGTCCCAGTGGATCTTGTCGCGGCTGGTCTCTTCGTCCACGATGAACTTGTCGTTAGGTGACCGGCCTGTGGTGTGCCCTGTGCGCACCACGATAGGCCCGAGGTGTGCCAGGAGACCTTCGCGTCGCCTGATGACCTGCTCATAAAGCTGAGGCGTGCTCAGTGTCCAGTAGACGCGACCAACATTCCTGATCCCGTGGTGCTCCAAACCGTGCACCGGGCGCTGACGATCCGGCATTGTCCCACTCTCCTTTGGTCATAGGCGATATTACGCCCCGGCAAGCCATGACGGCCGGCCGCGAGGGCGTGTCACTACACCGGCAGAAAGGTGCTGCGGGGGTCAGTACCCCAGCCCGACATTACCGATTGTGTCCGTGCTGACTTGACCGTCCGTGACGGCAAACAGGCTCTCGTGTCGGGAGCGGAAGTCGGGTTCGGCGGCGGGGCAATACTGCCTGGAGTTGTACTCAACTCCCATCAGCGTGTCGATGCGCGCGGCGAACCCGACGGAGTGCAGGAGCGATCTGCCCGGGTTGGTGAGATCCTGGACAGTGAGCACCTGCCCCGCCTTCGAGACTTTGGCGACATACAGGAGCGATGATGAATGCCCCTTGCAGGTCTTAATGCCGACACCCGACCATCCTAGTTCCCGAGCGAGGTCAAGTTTGTCAAGATCGGTGACGCCTTCATCCACCACGACGGGCTTGATTTTGGCGACCTCGGACATGTCGAAGTGGTGCACGGCAAGCTCGCGCTCGGTCGGTTGCTCGAGATAGAGCAGGCTGTCGAAGGCTAGAGGAGAGACGTCCCGGAGCCTGTCCAGGTACTCCAGGACGCTCTCAGGACTCTCGTTCATCTCGTTGGAGTCGGTGGACAGGTAGAAGCTGTCGTTGATGCCCAACTGCTTGTAGGTAGCCTGGATGACCTCGGCGACTTCCTTCGTGCGAGCAACGTCCCAGTCGTTGTCCGTGCCCTGGAGCTTGACCTTGAAGCACCGCAGGCCGTCGCGCTGGATCCACTGGTCAAGGCTCACCGGGAGGCCGTCGTCGGGATCATCGTCGCCGATTTCGCCCTCCGTGAGCTTGTCCATGCCACCCACCAGGTGGAAGATCGGGAGGTTGGGCTTGTAGGCGTGGTGGATATACTGATTGATATACTCGCCCGCGAACTCGGGCCCGCACCAACGTGACAGGTCGTGCTCCATGAAGTCCGGGCCATAGCCGTCGTAGGTGCAGATACCGTTGGCATTCCCGAAAGCGTCGTGCAAGGCGGCGTCCGCCGGGCTGGCGCAGACGAGGCCGGCGAGCAGCGGAACGGCCTCGCCGAGGTCGAGCTCGGCCTGAACATCCGCGTTGATCTGGGCGATCTTGGGCTTCTCCTGCATATACAGGTCCACCGGGTGGCCGAACTGCGCGTCGGCCACCAGAGCCGCGCAGAACCGCTCTGCGATCAAGCGCATGGCCTGATCGCGCACTTCGTGGGAGAGCGTTGCGCTGGGGAAGGCCCAGATGTCGCTGAGGAGGATGTTGCCGTAGCCGTCCGCTGTCTTCCCCGCACGAGTCTCAACCGTCGCTCGGACAGTGAGGGACGTGATGGCGCGGATGACGCCGGTTCCGAACTTTAGGGGTACCCGGAACTCCTCGTCGGTGAAGACAGGTTCTATATCCAGTAGGCGGATGTCCGACTGCAACGTTGATCCCTCGCTTCGGAGGAAATGGTCACCCCAAACGGGAAGCTCCTACCACGGGTGACGACCCCGCGACGACTCCGCGTTGTCCAGATGGGCGACGCTAAGCACTCATCATAACACATCGAGCAAGCAGGCTGGTCAACTTTTGATGCCACGTAGCATTTTCACGACAGGAATCACCACAGGTACGAGCAAGATCAGGAGCGTTCGCCTGGCGACGGCGTTTGCATGCCTGGCGCTCAGTGTTGTCCTGGGCGGCTGGGCGCAGAGCGGGGACGATGAAGCCAGGTTTGCTCCCGTTGCAGTGTGCGCTTCGACCGACTGGCCGCCTCTCATCGATGGCCGGCTTGACGACACGGCGTGGCGAGACGCGAGTTATCTGGGACCCTTCGTCCGCGTGGGCACCCACGAAGCCGCGGCCGAGGCGACGTCTTGCCGCGTGATACGTGGCGAGGAATTCCTGTACGTGGCTTTCGAGTGCCTTGAGAGCCAGATGGCCGATATCAAGACTGACGCGGCCGGAAGGGACCATCGCCGGGCCTGGGCCGACGACTGCGTGCACGTGTTCCTGGCGAGCGGTGACCCTCGTCAGACGTACTTCCATGTGATTGTTACGGCACGCGGCTTGGTCTTCGATGAGCGGGTCCTTGATGATGGGCGCACGCGGGACCCAGGCTGGGATGGCGAGATACTCGCAGCGGCCGAGCAGTTGCCCGATCGCTGGACGGCTGAGGTGGCGATCCGGCTGGCGGACATCGCGGGTGACGACCAGATTGCCGGCAGTTGGCGGTTCTCGGTGGCCCGAGCGGAGCACCCCCAGGGCGAATGGTCGAGCTGGTCCCTGCTCAATGCCAGCCTGCACGAGTTCGACAAGTTCGGGCGGCTGATCTGGGCCCCCGGACCAGTCGTCACGGGGATGACGCTGACCTCGCCATTCCTGGGCCACAACGAGTGTCGCGTGTCAGTGGGAGCCGCGTCGGAGCCGTTCATGGCCGAGCTCCAGGTACTGCGCGAGGGGACGCTGCACACGAAGAAGCGGTTCCGCATTGCGGCCAATGCGAGTACGTCCTTCGGCTACGAGGTGCAGGCTGAGGGCCTCGCGGCGGTTCGGCTGATCCTGCGCCACGAGTACGGCCACGCGCTCCTGTACGCCAGCCCGCCGATGGCCTTCGACATCCCCACGGTGCGCAGCGCCATCCGCGCCGCCTTCAACACCCTCGGGGCCGCAGCGACGCTTGTACGAGATTCTGCCGTTGCGCCGGTGAAAGACGCTCTGTTGGAAGAGATAGGCGGCGTCCGGGATCGGGCGGAATCGCTCGCCAGGGAAGCCGAGAGACTGGCGGCGCGCGGACAACCTCCCCATGCTGAGTGGCAAGCCTTGCACGAGCGCGTGGTTGCTATGGAGCCGCAAGTGAGGGTCGCCCAGCTTAAGAGCGGACTTGCCGGGATGGGCATCCAGCGCGTCCCGTCTTTCGCACTGGGCACGGAGACCTCGCTACGCAAACTTCTGCCGGGTGATTGCAGCTACAACACCGTGCCCGAGTTGAGCCTGCAGTGCGCTCGGCGGGAGCGGGAGTCAGGGCAGGTCGTGGTGGCTTCCCTGGGCGAGACGGTCAATGCGGTTCGCGTGGATTGGTCGGAGCTCAAGCACACGGACGGTTCGGTGATCGGCCGGGACGTAGTTGAGGTGCACCGCGTGGGCTATGTCACGACGCGCACGCCGGTATACGATGTTGACCACGTGGGGCGCTGGCCCGACCCCTTGATGCCGCTGACGAGCTTCGACGTTCCCGCCAACGAGATCCAGCCGCTGTGGGTCACCGTGTCGATGCCCGCCGATGCCAAGCCCGGGCGCTACACGGGTGAGATCAGCGTGTCGACTGAGATCGACGGCGAACAGATCGTCACCTTGGCCGTGGATGTGTGGGACTTGGAGCTGCCCTTGCACGGGCGCTTCAAGACGGGCTTCGGGAACGCGTTCTACGGTGATGTGCGGGAATGGTACGGTTTCGGGAACGAGCTGCCGGAGGAGTTCCGGCATGAGCTGTACGGGCTGATGCTGAAGAACCGGGTGAACCCGGCGGGCCTGTATATCCCCGGGGCCTGGCCGCTACTGGATGACTTCGACTGGTGCTACGAGCGTGGGCTGAACGCGCTCTGCCTGGGCAATCTCGAGAGCGCGAGCCCCGAGAGACTGGCGCAGTTGGCCGAGGCCGCTGAGTTCCTGCGGAGGCGAGACCTGCTGGACATCGGGTATGTCTACGGGTTCGGGATCCTGTCGGAGGATGATGCTCAGCGTGCGCGAGAGGCGCTGAGCCGCGTCAGAGACGCGATTCCGGGGCTGAAACGGGCCTGCCCGATCCACCCGACGCAGGAATTGTGGGGGTACGCCAACATCTGGGGAGCCCTCACCTCCAGCTACGATCACCTGACCGCCCAGCGGCGCAGGCGCGTCGGCGAAGAGGTCTGGTGGTACGTCTGCTGCGGGCCCCGGCACCCGTACGGCAACTTCTACATCGACTACCCGGCGATGGACGCCCGGACACTGTTTTGGGCCGCGTACAAGTATGATGTTACCGGGTTCTTCTACTACGAGGTGGCGATGTGGGCGTCGAACATGGTGAGTGCGGAGACCGGTGAGCCGTCGATCGTGATCCACGACGACCCGGAGGCCCTGACGGCTCTGCGCGAAGGCCGCCGGTGGCCGGAAGTGCCGTGGAATACCTTCACCTTCAGCCGGTATAACGGCGACGGCCTGCTCATCTACCCGGGACCGAACAAGACGCCGCTGCCGAGTCTGAGGCTGGAGCTCATCCGCGACGGCATCGAGGACTACGAACTACTGGCGCTTCTCGATGGGTTGGCCGAGGAACTGCGGGCGCGCGATACCAACCAGGAGTACTCGTTCCTGGTCGATGAGGCGAAGCACCTGACGTCCGTGCGCAACGACGTGGTGCGCGATCTGGCAAGCTTCACTCACGATCCGCAGATCATTAAGGAGGAGCGCTCGCGGGTGGCGAAGCAGGCGCTCAGAATTCAGCAGATACTGCGCCGGTTCGAGTGATGGGCCGGCCTGACGTTCACGGCACGCCGCAAAGCATCGTCACGTCCGAGCTCTCCCCCCGCTTGTCCTGAGCCAGCCGCCATGGTTAGCCTCGTGGCAGCGGGTTCTCCTGTCTAATGAGCTCGATAGCACAGTCGGCGAGTAGGTCCCCGGCTTCGGGGGCCATACGCGCGGTCGCGCCGAAGGTCGTCTCGTATCCGCCGCGCAGGAACGCGTCCCGGTGAGGGATATAGCCGACCATTCCGTTGGCCCACCCGACCACGAGGGCGCGAGCCGGGTAAGACTCCTCCTTGATGCGCAGCCCATTCTGCACGAAATACTCAGCGGGGATGCTGACGAAGGCGTACTCGTCGAAGAACAGGGCCTGCACCTCGGCGGGTTGGGTCTTGCGAGTCTCGATGCGCTCAATGAGCTTGGGCATGCCCTTGTCGTAGACAGCGGGATCAACAAAGCGCTGGGCTCCGCGAACGGCGCCTTTGACCTGCTCGTCGGTCACCTCGCGGTACGGAAGCTGGATCGTCTTGCGGCG
>JALGSS010000141.1 GCA_029821745.1 Candidatus Zipacnadia bacterium | reverse complement strand
GAGGCCCTTGCCGAGGCCCTCAAGGACGCCGACCTCGACGAATTGGCCGAGGCCCTGAAGGATGCCGCCGAAGCACTGGAACGAGGAGACATGGAGGCCGCCCAGGAGGCCCTCGACAGAGCCTCCAAGGCCTTCAAGAATGCCGAAGTGCAATTCAGGCTTGCGGAGTTGTGCCGCCAAGGCGGTGGGTGACAGGGCGGCGGATGCGCCGCCGGTCTTGGCGGCCTTGGATTTGCAGGATCACGCGGCCCAGGACGAGGGCTCGCACTGCCGACAGCCGGAAACGGAGCGGGTCCTGACTCGCATGGACAGGACGGCAGTCCCATTCCGTCGGCCGGCGTGAACATTTATGCGCCCCGCGAGATTCCCAGCGACGGTGAACTGCTGCACGCGCCCGCACAAATCGATCCGTCCGGCGAGATACTCACGGTGGAGGAGCGCGCCGCGCCTGATCCCGGAGACCGCTCAAAGGTGCCCTACTACGAGGTCATCGGCGAGTACTCGCGGGCTGCTGAAGAGGCCCTCGACCGCGAAGACGTGCCTCCAGCCTACCGCAGGACCGTCCGAGACTATTTCGACGCGCTGAACTCGGGAGCTCGTCGCCGGGACGAAGCATCCGACAGTCAACCGGATGAAGCGCCCGACCCACAGCCTGACGAGGAATGAGCCTGGTTCTCTAGGAGGGGCAATATTGGCCCAGCCACCACCCGACGCGCAGGAACAGGCCGTGCAACAGGCGAGTCAGTTCCGGCTGCTTGTCCACACGCTCCAAGCCGAAGTCGGCAAGGTCATCGTCGGCATGGAAGATGTGGTCGAGAACACCCTCATTGCCCTCCTCGCGGGCGGACATGTTCTCCTGGAAGGCGTCCCGGGCCTCGGGAAGACGCTGCTGGTGAACTCACTGGCCGGCGCCCTCGAGCTGCCCTTCTCCCGGATTCAGTTCACCCCTGACCTCATGCCGGCGGACATCACCGGCACGACGGTGCTGTGGGAGAAGCCCGACGGCACGCGGGAGTTCCAGTTCCAGCCAGGACCCGTCTTCGCCAGCGTCGTGCTCGCCGACGAGATCAACCGCGCGACACCGAAGACCCAGTCCGCGATGCTGGAGGCCATGCAGGAGCACTCGGTGACGGTCGCCGGGGAGTCCCGCAAGCTGGACGAGCCCTTCCTGGTCTTCGCCACGCAAAACCCGATTGAGATGGAGGGCACCTATCCCCTACCCGAGGCCCAGTTGGACCGCTTCATGCTCAAGGTCACGGTTGACTTCCCGTCCCTGAGCGAACTGCACGAGATCATGCAGCGCACGACGGGTCACGAGATGCCGGAGGTCAGCCGCGTCGCGACGCGGGGGGACATTCTCGCGCTGACGCATATCGTGCGCCAGGTCCCGGTGGCCGAGCACGTCCAGGATTTCGCCCTGCGATTGGTCCTCGCGACGCACCCCGATAACGAAGAGGCACCGGAGCGCGTACGGACATTCGTCCGGTACGGGTCAAGCCCACGCGGCGCCCAGGCCCTCATTTTGTCGGGCAAGGTCAGGGCGTTGATGGACCAGCGCTACCACCTCTCCACCGATGACATCGAGGCGTCGCTTCTCCCGTGTCTGCGCCACCGAATGGTCCTCAACTTCGAGGGGCAGGCGGAGGGCATCGAGACAGACGATCTCTTGCGGGACGTGGTGGAGCAGGTGAAGCGCAAGACGGAAGAAGACGTGCCCGTCTGACCCGGAGCGTCTTGGTCTCATATCCCGCGGCGCAGGAACCTGTCAGCCTATGGCCACCGAACCATCCACGCCACGCAATGCCGGGCAGCTTCTCGAGCCTTCGTTCATCCGCAAGCTCGAGCAGGCCGCCATTGCGTCGCGCCGTGTGCTGAAGGGGCGCTCGAAGGGCGAGCGCCGTTCTCCGCGCAAGGGCACCTCGGTCGAGTTCGCCGACTTCCGGGCCTACACTCATGGTGACGACTTGCGCTACGTGGACTGGAACGCGTACGCGCGGCTGGAGAAGCTCTTCCTCAAGCTGTTCGTGGAGGAGGAGGATCTCCACGTCTATGTGCTGCTCGATGGCTCGGAGTCCATGAAGTACGGGACGCCCGGGAAGTTCGAGTGGGCCGTGCAGGCCGCCGCGGCGCTGAGCTATCTGGGCCTGTCGGGGCACGACCGCGTCCAATTGTTCGCTCACACGGGAGGCGACGCGACGCACTCCCGGCTGTTGCGCGGACGGGGAGCCGCCCGCGAGGCATTCGAGTGGCTGGCTGCGCTTGAGCCCAGCGGGCCCACGAACATTCAGCAGGCTGCCGACTGGATGCTCCGCGTCCTCCCGACCCCGGGCGTTGTGTTTGTGCTCTCCGACCTGTTCGATGAGGACTGGGAGAGCACGCTGGGGCGCCTCGCGGCGGCGAAGGGCGACGTCTGCGTCCTGCACACTTTCTCCCCCGAGGACTACCAGCCGAACCTGCAGGGCGACTTGCGCCTGATCGATTCCGAGAACGCCGACGCGAGAGAAATCACCATCGGCACGTCTCTGATGCGCCGGTACGCGCGCAACCGAGACCTGTTCATCGATGCGGTCCGGCGCACGTGCCACCGGTATGGCTTTGCCCACCTGCCGGCGGTCACCAGCGACCCGGTCGAGGATGTCGTTCTGCGGCAACTGCGACGGCTGCAGGTGGTTCGGTGAGTGCGCTCCAGTTCCTTACCCCCATGGCTCTCGTGGCACTCGCCCCGCTGGCAGCGGCGATCATCGTGCTGTACCTGCTCAAGCTCCGCCGGCGGGAGCTCGTCGTCTCGTCGACCTTCCTGTGGCAACAGGCGGCCGAGGATGTCCAGGCGAACGCCCCCTTTCAGAAGCTCAAACGCAATCTCTTGATGTTCCTCCAGCTCCTCGCTCTGACGGCTCTATTGCTTGCCCTCATGTCACCGTATATCATCTCGCGCCGCGCCGGGGGCAAGAGCGTCGTTGTCCTCCTGGATGCCTCGGCGAGCATGCAGGCCACGGACACCGAAGGCTCCCGGTTCGAAAAGGCCCGCGCTCACGCCATCAGCGTGATCCGGTCGATGGGGCGCGATGACGAAACGGCTGTGGTCGTGGCTGCTCGCCGGGCCTGGGTAGCGATGCCCTTCACGCGGGACAGGCGGGCACTTACCCAGTGCGTCCAGGAGTTGCAGCCCACGGACACGCGCACGAACATGCGTGACGGGCTTCTGCTTGCCGAGAGCCTGATCGCGAAGCGTCAGGAACCCCGCATCTACGTCATCAGCGACGGCGGCTTCGGCCCCCTGAGGGACGTGAGACCCACGGCCGATGTCCGGTTCCAGCGTGTCGGCGCAGGGAACGACAACGTGGCGCTGCTCGCCTTCGAGGCCACTCATGTTCCCGGCTCGGAGGCCCAGCAGCTTTTCGTCCGTCTGAAGAACGGCACTCAGCCGAAGGAATGCGTGCTCTCGATCTACCGGGAAGACCGGTTGCTCGAGGCCGAGCGCCTGGAGCTCGCGCCCGCTGAGAGCCGCGTCGCGACGTATGACTTGACGCTGGAGACGGGAGGCCTGCTGAAGGCGGAACTCGATGTCGAGGATGACCTCGCCGGCGACAACGTTGCCTACGCGTACGGCAAGCCGCCGTCTGATGTCTCGGTGCTTCTCGTCTCTCCGGGGAACCTGTTCCTGGAGCAGGGACTGCTGATCCAGCCGGAGGTCTCGCTGTACAAGTCAGCCGTCTTTCCCGCGGACGAGGCTGAATCGGCCTTCGCGAAGTACGACCTCGTCGTGCTTGATCGTGTGCCTGTGCCCGCCATGGCACGACAGGGGGCGCTGCTGGCGATCCAGACCGACGGACCCGGGACGCCCGCGACACTCACAGAGGAACTCGTGCAGCCGAGAATCACGCGATGGGAGCGCCAGCACCCCGCCTGTCGGTACGTGAATCTCGCAGCCACACACATCGCGAAGGCCAATGCGCTGGAGCCGTCGTCTACCGCCCGAGTTCTCGCCTGGGCGGGATCCGACGCCATCATCGTCGCCGACGAGAAGCCCGGAATGCGCGCCCTCACTCTGGGGTTCAACGTGATGGACACTGACCTTCCCCTCCGCGTGAGCTTCCCTGTGCTGCTGAGCAACTGCGTGCGCTGGCTGACCGCGGAGCGGCGATCCCAGCGGCTGAAGATCATCCGCCCCGGGGACATGCTCCGCTTCCCGACGCCGCCGGATGTCTCACGGGCGACCGTCGTGATGCCCAGTCTGGACAGGCGGCGCGTCCCCGTCTCGGACGGACAGGTTGCCTTCGCCGAGGCCGACCTGGTGGGCGTCTATGCTCTCGAGGCCGGCGACGAAACACGCCGCTGGGCCGTGGATATGCGAAGCCCGGCCGAGTCCGACTTGTCTGTGGCAGAAACGCTGCAAATCGGTAGCCGAACCGTTGCCGCGCAGACCGAAGCGCCGAAGAGCGAGAAGCACCTGTGGCCCTATGCGGTGCTGCTCGGCCTGGCGGTGCTGCTTGGAGAGTGGCACCTGTACCACCGGCGCTACTGAGTGATGCGCTCGCCGACTGGCCGCAACGCGCACCGTCGCCAAACACAGCCCGCGACCCACAACCATGTCTATCGCATTCTCGAGACCTGAATACCTGCTCCTACTGCCCGTGGCGGCCGCCCTGCTATGGGTGTCGGCGCGTGGCAGCTATGCGGGTCTGCGCAGAGCGCGATTGTGGATTGCCTGGATCCTCAGGGGGCTGCTGACTCTCGCGCTGATCCTCGCGCTGGCCGGGCTGCAGTTGGTGGAACCGAGCGACGAGATGGTGGTCGTCTTCGCGCTGGACGGTTCCCACAGTATCGCGCCCGCTCAGAAGCAGCGCTCCCTGGCCTTCATCCAAGAGGCAATGCAGGGGGCCCGAGCCGAGGACCGCGGCGCTCTGGTGGTCTTCGGGAAGGACGCGGTGGTGGAATCAGAGCGTCTTCGCCGGGGCGCGGCGGTGCAGACAACTTCGAGCCCCGTGGCCACGCATACCGATATCGCGGGGGCACTGCGGCTGGCGATGGGACTGCTTCCGCCGAAGGCCGCGGGCAAGGTCGTGCTGCTTACGGACGGCAATGAGAACGTGGGCGCGGCCGACCAGGAGGTACTGCTGGCGCGCTCCAGGCGGGTGGCCGTTGACGTGGTCCCGCTCGAGACGCGCGCGACAAAGGACACCATCGTCCTGCAGGTCACGACGCCCTCGGACGTTTACCGGTCCGAGCAGTTCGACGTTCGCGTGGCGATTGCGTCCACCGACCCGCGGGAGAGCACCATCACCCTGACGGTCGACGACGAACCTGTGCTGCGCCAGAAGATGACCCTCGCGGCCGGCGAGACATCACTACAGATCCCGGTGGGGGTTGAGGAGCCGGGGTTCCACAGGGTCGACGTGCTCGTCGAGGCCGCCGGCGAGCAGTTCCGTGAGAACGATATCGGCACAAGCTTCGTTCGCGTCATGGGCAAGCCGCAGATTCTGCTCGTAGATTCAGAGCCCGAGGCTGCCGCGTCAATCGCGAAGGCGCTTGACGTGCAGGACATCGGCGTCCACACGGGCGGCCCGATGATGCTCCCGACGAGTCTCGCGGACCTGGAGCGCTACGATAGCGTGTTCCTCTCGAACCTACCCGCATACAAGATGGATTCCCACCAGATGGTCATGCTACGCGATGCCACGCGTGATCTCGGCGTGGGCCTGGGGATGATCGGGGGGGAGTTCTCCTTCGGCGCCGGGGGCTACTACGACACGCCCGTCGAGGAAGCGCTCCCAGTCAGCATGGACATCACCAAGAACCGCATCTTCCCGGCCTCGGCGGTGGTCATCGTGATCGATCGCTCCGGCAGCATGGGTATGATCGAGGACGGAGTGGAGAAGATCCAACTCGCCGGGGAAGCGGCCGCGTCCGTGGTCGATCTGCTGCAGCCCTACGACTCCATCGGCGTGTTCGCGGTGGACACGGAGCCCACCGAGGTCTGTCGTCTCCGCAAGGTCGGCAACAAGACATCGGTGAAGAACGACATCCGTGGCCTGCGCGCCGGAGGCGGCGGGATCTACTGCTACACGGGGCTCGCGGCGGCGCACGATGCGCTGCGGACGAATAACTCGGCGATCCGCCACATCATCCTCCTCGCGGACGCCGTTGACTCCGAGCAGCAGGAGGGCTCCATCGCCCTGGTCAAGAGCATGTATGCCCGAAAGATCACCACGACGGCGATAGCGATCGGTGACGCAAGCGGCTGCGATGTGCCCTACCTGCAGTCGGTGGCTAAGGCGGGCCACGGCCAGTTCTACGTCGCCGATTCGGCGCGTGACCTCAAGAAGATCTTCACTCGCGAGACCCTCACCGTCGCGAAGTCCGCCCTCGTCGAGGAGCCCTTCCAGGTCCGCCGGAGGGACCGCAGCCCGGTCACCGCCGGCATCCCATGGAGCTCGTCGCCTGCGCTGCTCGGGTACGTCGCGACGGCCCCCAAGGACCTCGCCAACATCGCCCTGGTGTCCCACAAGGACGACCCGGTATTCGCGCACTGGCAGTATGGCCTCGGGCGCAGCGTGGCGTTCACGTCGGATGCGCGCCCGCGTTGGGCGGCCGGCTGGCTGGGATGGAACGCGTTCCCGAAATTCTGGGGCCAGGTCATCCGGTGGTCTCTCCGCCAGCAATCAACAGGCACGCTGCACCCGCGTGTGGAGCAATCCGGCGACCAGGCGAGGCTCGTCGTGGATGCAGTGGACAGCGATGGGGCGTTGCTCAACGGGCTCGAGATGCGAGGCGCAGTGAACCTCCCGGACGGCTCACGAGAGGAGATCGCGCTCGCCCAGACCGGCCCCGGACGGTACGAGGGCACTGCCCCGACGCCGGCCATCGGACCGTATGTAGTGGGGCTCAATGCAACCGGGCCCGACGGGTTCGAGGATCACCGAACGGTGGGCTTCGCGGTGGCCTACCCCCCGGATTTCGCCGATACACAGCCCAACCCGCGCTTGCTCACGCGCCTCGCCGAACAAACCGGTGGCGCAGTGCTGGAGACGGCGGAGAACGTCTTTGTCCGGCCCGAGATCGCCCCTCGCACATCTCAGGACGTGTGGCGGCTTTTGCTGTGGCTGGCAGCTATCCTGCTGCCGTTGGACGTCGCCGTGCGCCGCCTTGTCATCACACGGGAAGACCTCGCGGCCTTCACGCAGCCGGTCGCCGCGCTCATGGGGTCATTCCGTGTATCCCGGCCTGAGACGAGACGCACGCGCACCCTCGACCGACTGATGACACGCAAGGACGCCGGGAGGACAGTGCCTGGCGACGAAGAACTGGCGCACGTACCACTGCCTGACATACGCCCCGGAGATGTGCCTCCTGGACCTGAGGGCACGGCCCCGCCCGTGGATCAACAGCCAGCGGCGGAGCCCGCTCAAGAGCAACCCGACGACGCCAAGACAACGACCTCCCGACTGCTTGAGCGCAAGCGCCGCCTCCGAGAAGAAGCGGACGAGGACTGAATCCACTGCGCGCGAGTGCGCCTCACTCGCCCGCGTCTTGCTCCCAGATGGCCTTGATGGTCGCTTCCTGTCCGAAGCCCTCCGGTGTCGCATCGCTGACGGCATTCGCGTAGTACCAGTGCAGGCCGTTGTCAACAGGTGCATGGAGGCAGCGGCTCCCGGGCATCTGGAGAAACCCGTTGGAGTCGTGCTCGCGGACCCAATCCCACGCGTACCGCAGCCACTGGTTCCGGTAGTCCTCGGGCTGGTGGGCGAACCAGTCGATCTCGTCGTAGCCCCACGTCCACCAGTCGCCGATATCCTGTCCTTCCTTGCCGCCGGCCGCCCAGTTGTCGAACTCGACGATGTACGGCAGGTTCTCGCACTCCCACCCGCTGGGCGTGAGACCGCCCTTGCTGCCGCCGTAGATGCTGTCGACGTAGCCCACGCGCAACCGGCCTTCCTGGGGCTTCCCATGTACCGTCTCGATGCGCATGGGGAAGGAGTGCAAATCGAACAGGAGGCGGTCGCCCTCATATGTGACCCCGTGGGTGTGGGCGTCGCACAGGACAAGATGACGCCGGGCGTGCGCGGCTGCATACCGCCGCACCCGTGAGAGCATGTCCCACCAATTCTCGAAGCCCTCGTCCTCCGCACCGATGAGGTGTATCTGTCCGAAGTGGATGGCCTCGCAGCCCACGTTGATGTACTCGACCGCGAGATAGTAGAACCACAGGCGTGTCTCAAGCTGTCGCATATCGGGAACCGACGCGCCCTTGGCCCAGTGATCCCGCCAGCGCCCGTTGGGGTAGAGCATCGCTTCGTAATCGAAGCTGCGGTCGACGGGCTCCAGCCCGAATTCCTCAAAGACCCATGCAGGCACTGTCAGCGCCCCAACCTGAGTGGTCACGATCTCGAAGATGCCTGCCTGGAGGATCATCTCGGGATCGGCCGCATGGACCTTTCCCGCAATCCCCCGCGCACGCTCAAGCATTCCCGGCAGATCTGTCTCGCTCCCCCACCGGTACACGGTGCGCCCCGCGAACTTGGCCCCCACATCAGTGAGCATGCGGATGTTGTCATCGGGATTCCCGCGTCCGTTGAGCAGGTCCATCATCGTGATTGCCCGGGACAGGTAGCTCTCCAAGACATCACGGGATATCTTCCCGTCAAAGGAGTACTCACGCCCCTGGGCGGACGTTGGCGTCACCACGATCAGACCTCCCAAAGCCATCAAGGCACCGAGGAGAACGGGCTGTAGGATACCGCAGAGCCGGATCATCATGGTCTCCTCGTGCCAGTCATTGGCCGGGCGCATGGATCACGCCCGCGCTGTCGCAGATACGGCGCTTTCTTCGCCCCGCCCACAGGCGTGACCTGCCGACTGCGTGGCCGC
>JALGSS010001096.1 GCA_029821745.1 Candidatus Zipacnadia bacterium | reverse complement strand
CGATGATGACGTCGGCTTCCTCGTCCCCCAGGAGACGGTTGAAGTGCTGGAACATGACTGCCGCGCCCGCCCATGAACCCGCGCCCCACGGGTTGTCCCAGTGCAGGCTCTCCAGATAGGTGACGATCTCCGCGGGCGTCTCGAAGCTCTCCTGGTGGGCCAGGGGGTACTTCGGTCTGCCGCCGAGGTCCATGAGAGTGGTCAGGCCGTTGCGCGTGGTGAATCGCCGGACATTGAAGACTTCCTCGGCGGTAGGCTCCGCGTGCTCCGACAGGATGTGGCGCTCCATGCCCTCGTCGAGCATGATCCCATCTTCCGGGCGCTGCATCCCGCGCAGGTACTCGCACCACGCTGCCCGGCCGGCGTCGTCTGGAAGGCCCGCTGTGCCGCCGCCCGTTGTGAAGACGACATTGTGCATCAGGTGCGACGAGTCCAGGTCATAGGGCTCGTAGGCGTCGGCAGCGAACCGGTAGCGGCCCCAGCCTTCCGAATGGCTGACGGCGTCGATCCATCCCGGCAGCGTGTTCCGCACATCCAGCAGCCACGCTGCTCAGTATACCGCCCTGTGCAGTTGCGTGTCAGCACGCAACAGGAACGCGACCACCCAGGGAAGGGATTCCCGGGCCGCATCATGTATCTAGTACCATCTTGAGTTGAGCGCCGGAGGAGGACTATGCGCCGTTCAGTGATACCGATTGCCCTCGGGGTGATCTTCGCCGCTTTCCTGCTTTGCGTGCCGGCCGGGGCCGACGATGACCTCAACCCTCGGCTCAGGGGTGAGCTACCCGTGGGCGAAGCCTTGCGCTGGGGAGAGGAGCCCGTCGAGGTCCTCACCGCGAAGCGGGAGCAAATCTGCCTCAACGGGATCTGGCGCTTCGTGCCCGCGGCAGGCCCGGCGGAGATTGATCCCGACGGCAGTTGGGGCTACATCCGCGTGCCGGGCGACTGGCGCGAGGCAACGGCAAGCCGCCCCGTCCCCGGCGTGGTGGCGAAGGGCAGCGGAAAAGCCTGGCGCGACTACAATGGCCGCACGCTGGCGAAGGCCTGGTACGAGCGCATCCTCAGCATCCCCGCAGACTGGCGAGGCCGCGCGATTCTGCTCAAACTGGCCCGCGTCAGCACCGACGCCCGCGTGTTCGCCAACGGAGCGCCATGCGGCGAGATCAACTGGCCCTCCGGCACCGTGGACATCACCGACGCGGTGACCCCCGGTGCTCAGGCGACGGTGCGGATGCTCGTCGTCGCAACACCCGACGAGGCCGATCTGCCTGTGCTCATGGGCCCCAATCAGGTGTCGACGAAGCAAGCCGGCCTCAAGTCCCGGGGCGTCATTGGTGACGTGCTGCTCCTGAGCCGTCCGAGGGGGCCCCATGTTGGCGATATCTTCGTGCGGACTTCGACGCGCAAGAGGGAACTGGCCCTGGATATCGAGATGACGGGCCTTGAGAAGGCCGGGCAGGTCACCCTCGACGCAAGGCTGCTGGACGAGAAGGGCCGTGAGGAGAAGCGCTTCACCGCATCCACACAGGTGACCGCGGCCGACACGCAGACAGTCGTCGTGTCCTGGGACTGGCCCGATCCCAGGCTGTGGGATATTGGTCAGCCCAACCTGTACACACTCAGGCTGACCGCCACCGGCTGCGGCCTCGACGACGAGTACGCCCAACGCTTCGGCTTCCGCGAATTCTGGATCGATGGCCGCGATTTCTATCTCAACGGGACGAAGCTTCGGATGCGCCCCGTCATCGGTCACGTTGAGGGCGAAGTCGGTGGCGTGCAAGAGCTCATCGACGGCTGCCTGGATGGGTTCCGCTGGGCGGGCTTCAACATCAAGGAACTGTGGCCCTGGAACGAGGACGAGCGCGGCACGATCCACTACCGGCAGCTCTGGGCCCAGCGCGCCGACGAGAAGGGCTTCCCCCTGATGGGCGTCGCGCTGTCCATGTCACACCTTGTGTCGACCTGGGATCGACCTGGGGTCAAGGAACGCTGGGAGCAGCGCATGGCCGCCGAACTGCGGGAGTACCGCAATCACCCGTCGATCCTCCTGTGGGCCACGAGCGCCAACCGATTCGGCCACGCGGACGACCAGAATCCCCGCCGGATCGGCAAGAAGGCCTGGCCCGATCACGAGGGCTGGAGGAGATCGGCGGCAGCCGGCGAGGAAGCCTGTGGGATCATCCGCGGCCACGATCCGACGCGCCCGGTGATGGTCCATCA
>JALGSS010001095.1 GCA_029821745.1 Candidatus Zipacnadia bacterium | reverse complement strand
CCAGGCCATCTCCCACGCCCCGTAGACGACGAGTGCCAGCAAGAGCCCGAACAGGAGCCAGATCCTGGCATGGGACACGTCATCATCGACCGCCGCGAGGGCTGCTTGCTGCTTCTCGGCCTGCTCGCGGCCTTCGCTCCGGCGAAATGTGAGCGCCATCGCCAGGCCCACAATCAATGCGATAACGGGCACCGCGACGGCTCGCCACAGGCCGAGCTGCCAGCCGATCACTTGGAACGTGAAGACCATCGCGACAATATTGATCGCCGGACCCGCGTAGAGGAAAGTGAAAGCCGGCCCGGTGCCTGCGCCCCGGCGATAGATGCTCACGAACAGGGGGACGATATTGCAGGAGCATAGGGACAACACGACACCCGAAACCGCCGCCACCGCGTAGGCTCGCGTCTGGTTCGCCCGCGCCCCGAGATACTGCAACAGCACTGGCGTGGGCACGAATGCGGCGATCGCCCCGCCGAGAATGAAGGCCGGCAGGGTCTCGATCCCCCGCAGTGCCCCGAGGAAATGTAGGATGGCAATCCCGCCCGCCACACCCATGAGGGCCAGTCCCCAGATGCGCCACGGTGACCTTGGTCTCGGACATGTCTCCTGTTGTGCTTCCTGCACTGTCTCCTGGCTCATATCGCCTTCCGTTCCCATTTATCCCGACCACACGATTAGTCCGAACAGCCCGCAGAGCACAACCACGAGCCCGGCGTCGACTTTCTTCCACATCAGCGCCACCAGCGCCACCACTCCCAGCGCAAACTGCCCCACGGCGACACAACTCGACTGCCCGATCGTGACGGCTGCCGAGACGACGAGGCCCACGACTGCGGCCCGTACGCCCCAGAGGAAGTTGTTGACGAACCGGTTGCCCTGGAGGCGCGCCAGCCGGTTCGAGGTCGCGATCGTCATGGCGAAGGATGGCAGGAACATGCAGACGGTGGCCAGCGTGGCGGCGAGGATTCCGCCGACTTTGTACCCGATGAACGTTGCCGTCACGAGCAGCGGGCCGGGCGTCATCTGCCCGAGGGCCACCGCATCTACGAATTCCTGTGTCGTCAGCCACCCGTAGCGCTCGACGACATCCGCCTGCAGCAGAGGGATCATCACCAGCCCTCCGCCGAACACGAAGGTCCCGACGCGCAAGCATACGAGGGCAAGTCTGATGGCGTCCGTCACTCGCCCTCGGCCTCCTTGCCGCGCCCACGCACCAGAGCCCCGAGGATCCCGGCGGCGACGATGAGGAGGATCGGGTTGACTTTCATCAGCGCGCCAACAGCCACCGCGATCGCGATGACCGCCGCTGCTGCGTCAACGATGAACTTCTTGCCCATGCGCCAGGCCGCCGCGATGATGACGGCAACCACGGCCGGCCCGACGCCCTTGAAGAACCCGGCCACCTGCGGCAGTTGACCATGCTTCAGGTAGAGCGGCGTCACCACGAGCATCAGCAGGAAGGCCGGGAGGACAATCGAGCCGGTGCTGACAATTGCCCCGGGCAGTCCCCGGAGGCGGTAGCCGATGTGCGTGGCGCAATCGACCGCCACCGGCCCCGGGAGAACCTGGCCGATAGCCACGCCCTCGGCGAAGTCGTCGCTGCTCACGTCCCCCGACTTCTCGACGAGGTGGTGCTGCATCAGGCCGATCAGGGCCATCGGCCCGCCGAAGCCGGTTGCGCCGATTCGCAGGAACTTCGCGGCCAGCTTTCGCAGCGTCATTCGCTCGTTGTCGCCGAGAGCCCGCACACCGCGCACTCCGGCTTCCTCTCAACAGGTATCAAATTCAGTTCGCCGTCCCAGACGTCGATCTGTATCAGGTCGTCGATCGTATCCGCCTCTGCCCCGGCGAGTAGCTTCAGGGCGGCAGCCACCTGCAGGGACGCGATCGCGTTCACCACCGGGGCGATGACCCCGGCTGTGGCCGCCGTCTCGCTCGAATCCGCGTCCGGCTCGTCGCAGTACAGGCAGCACAGGCACGCGGTCTCGCCGGGACGCACGATCTTCGTCAGCCCGTAGCTGCCTGACACTGCTCCGTAGACGAAGGGGATGCCGTGCTTGACGCACGCCTGGTTGATGGCGAACTTGGCCGCGAAGTTGTCCACTCCGTCCACGACAAGGTCCACGCCCTGGAGCAGCTCACTCACGTTCTCGGCCTCGACCTTCGCAACA
>JALGSS010001094.1 GCA_029821745.1 Candidatus Zipacnadia bacterium | reverse complement strand
ATCTGCACCCAGAAGGACGTGTCATACTCGAGGCTATAGGTCTTGTAGGTGATGTGCGTGGGGCTCGGGTCCAGCTTGAACGATCGCGTCCAGGACCACGCATTCTTGAAGCACGGCAGGTCCCAGTAGATGTAGTGGCCTTCACCCTTGAACTCCCCGAACTTTATCGGGATCGCCAACTCACGGGCCTTCGCGACAATCCGGCGTGACTGGGTGATCGGGATGAGGTTGTCCAGTTCACCGTGTTGCAGGAACACAGGTTGGTTCCGGGCGTTCATGACGAGGTCGATGGGGTTGTCCCACTCCACGAGCATCCGCCGGAAGGGCGTGAGATCGTCCCGGCTAATCGGCGTCGCCGCCGCGTACATCCCCGGGTGCCGGAGCAGCATGTTCCAGGCGCCGCGCCCACCCATCGAGACACCGCTGATATACACCCGGCGGTCATCGATGTTGTACAGGGACTTCACCTCTTCGGTTGACGCCAGAACGTCCACTTCGCCGACGCCCTCGAAATCCGTGTTGCGGCGCCCATACGGGATCAGCAGGACGCAATCGTTGTCCTCGGCGACCTGGCACATGTCCTCGCTCAGCACCCACGGGTCCAGGATCGAGATCGTCGGCACGTAGCCATGCAGGAAGAATCAGTGGCCACGGCTCGGAGGGATCATAGTCCTCGGGCAGGTGCACATAATAAGGCTGCACGGTTTCGTCGTTAGCCGTGACGTACGCCAACTCCGTCAGCTTGCCCTTTTCCGCATAGTAGGGCTGCCCCTTACCCAACCGTTGGAGCGCGGCCATGCCTTGCTTCTCGCAGTTCTCGATGCTCGTGGAGAAGTACCCCCAGGCGCGCCCCGCAATCATCTCCGCCTTCCTGAGCTGCAGCCGGGCCAGGGGCATATTCGTGCGGTAGGCCACGGAGCTGTCGTCCTCGACCTTGTCCTCCGCGAGCATGATGGCCTCGCGCAGATCCTGTATCCTCTGCTTGTCGCGAGCACTGACCTCTTGGCCAAGAGCCACGCATACGCTCAGGAGTCCGGCAAGAGCCATGCCGACGGTCATAGCGTGTCGCACTGGCATCATTCCTCTTCCGGTAGGAACCGGATTACGTTCCGCGCGGCGGCGGCCTGGTAATACTCCCCGATGTTTTCGACACAGGGGACCAGGTAGTTGTCCCGCGGGAACCCGTGAATCTTCTTCTCATACGCGTCGGCCTGCGCTACATCAAGCTGCCACCAGCTCGAGCCGTGTCCGTAGATCCAGCAGTAATCGTCGGAGAATGTCCGGATCGCCGCGAGCTGCATCTCGAACTCATCCAGCGGGAAGCGACCGCTCTTGTCCGCGTAGGACCCGACGATCTTATCGCCGAACGTCTCGGCCTTGCCCGACCAGCCGATAAACTTGCCGTCGGCGTCGGTAATCGCCCGGTAGTAACCCAGGGGCCACGCCCCGAGCGCCACCTTCCCGTGCGCCTGCCACCAGTCCAGCGCCGGACCGGACAGGTGCGCCGCCGCCAAGGCCCGAACGGCATCCGCGTGGTCCTTGATGCTCTCCGGGTCCCGGACCGAGTACGTGCCCTCGCAGAATACGTGGACGTCGCCCTCGCTGTTGCCCTCCTGCAGACCTTCGAGTAGCCCGCCGAACACGCTCATCCACAGCGGCCCGTAGTAGACCATGCCCTCGGGCAGCACGCCGATCGCGAGTGTCGGGTGCTCCCGTGCGATGGCCACGCCCACTTCGCGCCAGCGCTCCCGCAGCTTGCTGGACAGCTCACCACGGGTGTAGCGTTCGTAGTCATAGCCGTCCCAGTTGTACTGGTACTGCTCGGCCACATACTCCGTGTCGATGGCGAGCATCCGGAACCCGGCTTCCCGAGCGAACCGGGCTCCCTCGCGGAAACGGCGGCGAAGCCCGCCGTACGCTTCGTCATCGAAGGGGTCCGGCAGATCCGTGTAGAACGCGACCTTCAGCACTTGGTGGGACAGCCCGGCCTTGAGCGACTTGTCAATGCAGGCCTGCGCCTCCTGGATCAGCAGATCGTCCCTGCCTCGCGTCGCCGGCTTCCCGTCCTGGGCCCAGACGTCCGTGACCCAGTCATGGAAGATGTAGGAGAAGAAGAACCCGGAGAAGCCGCGACTTGTCCACTGGGTTGCGGTATCGGCCACATGGTTCAGGTTGGCGGAGAAGTAAAGGAGCCGCGGCTGCTCGCTGGGCTTCCGTTGATCGGCGACGATCTCAGCCTTGACGCCAGGGAGCTGCTCCAGAGTGACGTCGTCAAACCATACGACGCCGGGGTCGCCCCCGAAGTTCTGCACGTTGATCTC
>JALGSS010000140.1 GCA_029821745.1 Candidatus Zipacnadia bacterium | reverse complement strand
CGAGACGATGTCGGCTGCAAGAGGACTCCCCGGTGCACAGCAGGCGTGGGCTGGGCACGACGGGGGGAATTGTACAGACGGCCACGGCGGGGGTCAAGGTTGGACGTGTGGAGGAGTTGGTGGATGCCGGCAAATCCGGTTTCAGAATGCGTCAATTATGGACTATACTAGGCAAGTCGAACTACGGGTCGGCACTTGTCGCGGCTTACGTGTGTCGGTCGTATCGCCTCCCGCGCGAGAGGCGAGTTCGGGAGAAAAAAAGGCTGTGGAGAGGCATTGACAGCTACGCGGGTTTGTGTCAGTATCCGAGCATTATGGATGCCGCCGATGTTGCGGCGGATGAGCGGCTGGCTCGGGCATCTCGGGGCCAGCCATATATATTGCGTGCGGATAGGATTGCGTAAAATTTCACAAAGTCCCTCACGGCCAAGGTGAGAGCACATGGCGGACGTAACACTAACGATCGACGGCATCGAAGTAACGGTGCCGGAAGACACCACTATCATGGAGGCGGCGGATCAAGTCGGCCTGCGTATCCCGCGGCTCTGCTACCACCCGGAACTGTCCATCGCAGGGGCATGTCGGGTGTGTATTGTCGAGGTCGAGGGCATGCGCAACCTGCCGGCGTCGTGCTGCTTTCCCGTCGCGGACGGGATGGTAGTGCACACGCACTCCCCGGAGGTGCTCAGGCTCCGGCGCGACATCGTGGAGTTGTTGCTTGACAATCACCCGACGGACTGCAATAGCTGCGAGCGGGACGGCAACTGCGAGTTGCAGCGGCTCGCCTATGCGATGGGCATCCGCGAGCGTCTCTTCGAGGGAGACCGGAAGCGTTACGAGAAGGACTTGACCGGCCCCTCGATCCTGCGCGACCCGGAGAAGTGCATCCTCTGCGGGCGTTGCGTGAGAGTGTGCGGTGAGATCCAAGAGGTCGCCGCCCTGGGCCAGGTCTTCCGCGGGTTCGACACCGTAGTGATGCCGGCCCACGATGCTCCGGCGGCTGAGACTGTCTGTATCAACTGCGGCCAGTGCGTGAACGTGTGCCCGACTGCCGCGTTCCTCGAGATTGACGGCTGCCAGGCGGTTGTCGACGCGATCGAGGACCCGGATGTTATCGTGGTGTCGCAGGATGCGCCGTCGATCCGCGCCGCGATCGGTGAAACCCAGGGACTGCCGCCCGGGCAAGCTATGGAAGGCGAGATTGTTGCAGCGCTTCGCCGGATGGGCGTCGACTACGTCCTGGACACCCAGTTCGGCGCCGACCTGACGATCGTGGAGGAAGCCGCCGAGTTCGTCCAGCGTTTCACACAGGGCGGCGCGATCCCGAATATCACCTCGTGCTGCCCGGGGTGGGTCAAGTACTGCGAGCAGTTCCACCCCGACATGATGCAGTACTTGTCCTCGGCTCGCTCGCCGATGAGCATGCAGAGTCCGCTCATCAAGACCTATTGGGCCGAGCGAATGGGCATTGACCCGGAGAAGATCTTCTCGGTTGCCATCATGCCGTGCACGGCCAAGAAGTTCGAGGCCGAGCGTCCCGAGCTCTTTGTAGACGGCATGCAGTGCACGGATGCGGTGCTGACTACGCGTGAGTTCGGCTGGCTCATCCAGCACATGGGGATCGACTTCGCGCACATCCAGCCTGAGGAGCCGGACAGCTTGATCGGCGCGTCGAGTGGCGCGGCGGCTCTGTTCGGGGCCACGGGAGGCGTCACGGAGGCCGCTCTCCGGACGGCGTACTGGATGGTGCTGGACAAGGAACTGCCTGACGAAGGGCTTGTATTTGAACAGACCCGCGGGCTGGACGGCGTCCGAGAAGCCTGGCTTGATCTCGAGGGCACGAAGCTGCATATCGTGATTGCTCACGGCCTGTCCAACGCGAATATCGTCCTCGACCGGTTGCGGTCGGGCGAGGAGATCCACTGGATCGAGATCATGGCTTGCCCCGGCGGGTGCATCGGCGGCGGCGGCCAGCCGTATGCAGGCACGAACGCCATCCCACTGGACAAGGAGTTGCTGGCGAAGCGTGCCGGCGCTCTGTACCAGTTGGACGCGGAGCGTGCCATCCGCAAGTCACATCTGAACCCCGAGATTCAGCAGCTCTACAAAGACTATCTCGGAGAGCCGTTGGGGGAGAAGTCACATCACCTTCTCCACACCCATTACCACGCACGGGTGCCCTTCGGCATTCGCCCGCAGGAGGCGCAATCTGAATAATGCGTTACGAGCGTGAGATACTCGATACCCCAGAGTGGTGGCAGCAACTGGACGCGTACATCCAGGAGCAGAAGGACCGTAACCCCGGGCACGTGCAGAGCGGGCTGATTCAGGTTTTGCACTACGTCCAGGACCGGTTCGGTTACGTGCCGGAGAGGGCGACGAACCACGTTGCCCAATCGCTGGGCGTGCCTACGGCTTACGTAGCGGGCGTCGCGAGCTTCTACTCGTACTTCTCGCTGGAGCCGAAGGGTTCATACAATGTGAGCGTGTGCTTGGGCACAGCCTGCTATGTGAAAGGCAGCCAAGCCGTTCTGGATGAGTTCTGCCGGCAACTGGACATTGCGCCTGGTGAGACCACTGACGATGGGCTGTTCACGATCGTGGAGGCCCGTTGCCTGGGTGCCTGTGGCCAGGCACCGATTGTGATGGTGAATGATGAGGTCCATGCGCGGGTGCAGCCAGAGGAAGTGCAGGACATCATCGCTCAGTACACTGCCGAAGCTCGGGGCGAGTTGGAGCCCGCGTAGAGCGCAACATATGATGGCCGCCTGCAAGATGCCGGCCGCGCCGTGCGAGAGGTGCTCGTGTCGAGATTGAGGGCCGGCTCGCACCGACAGCATTGAGTGGCGCGCCGTCCAGTGACCGGAGTGAACGAACAATGAGCGACCAGCCGAAGAAGACACTGATCGTGGACGATGATGTCGACTTCATCAGCGCCAACAAAGTGGCCCTGGAATCGATGGGCTTCGACGTAGTGACCGCGACCGACTCGAAGCAGGGGGTCGAATTCGCCCAGAGCGAGGATCCAGACATCATCATTCTCGACCTGATGATGGAGAGGCTGTACTCGGGCTTCTCTGTGGTGGAGTCCCTGCGCGCTCACGAAGCGACGGCTCACATCCCCATCATCATGGTCTCTGCCGTGACGACAGACACGGGTTTCCGCGTCGACGCCGAAGGCAAAGCACCGGCCTGGCTTGAAGTCGTGGAGTTCATCAACAAGCCTGTAGACCCCGTGGAGCTCGCCCGTAAGGTAGCAAGCATTCTCGAGTAACAGAATAGAGGCTCAGGACGATGTCAGCTCTGGAGAATCTGGCGAAGATCGCCGAGAAGGCCGAACCGATCATCAAGGCCCAACCCCTGAAAACGCAGGTCCTCGTGGGCATCGCCACCTGCGCGAATGCCGCAGGCGCGGTGGATACCCTTGAGGCCGTGAGGCAAGCGGTGGACGCCGCGGGTCTGGCTGATGACGTCGAAGTGTGCGAAACAGGCTGCGTGGGTGCTTGCAGCTTCGAGCCGCTTGTTGAGATCCGTGAGCCCGACAAAGCGCCCCGCATGTACGTGAAGGTCGACGGGGAGATGGCCCAGGAGATCGTGCGGCGCGACCTCGCGGACGGCGAGCTCCTCAGCGATTGGCTCATTGATGGTGGGAACCGCCCGGATGAATCCGCGTCTGACGACGGCATGCCCGAGATGATCAACCGCTTCACGCGGGATTGGCAGCATCTGGACTTCTTCCGCCGCCAGTTGCGGATTGCGTTGCGCAACTGTGGCCGGATCAACCCCGAATCGATCGACGATTACCTCTCGGTCGACGGTTACAAGGCGGTCGCGAAGGCCCTTGACGAGATGACCCCGGAAGAAGTCATCGAGACCGTGAAGGCCTCGGGGCTTCGGGGACGTGGCGGCGCGGGCTTCCCGACG
Organism: Candidatus Zipacnadia bacterium; assembly: GCA_029821745.1. Taxonomy (GTDB): domain Bacteria; phylum Armatimonadota; class Zipacnadia; order Zipacnadales; family JABUFB01; genus JALGSS01. The sequence continues at coordinate 5,773 of JALGSS010000140.1, read as the reverse complement.
GGTCTGAAGTGGGACTTCACCCGGAAGGCGGAGGGCGACCGCAAGTTCGTCATCTGCAATGCCGACGAGGGCGACCCCGGAGCATTCATGGACCGGAGCACCCTTGAGGGGGACCCGCATTCGGTCCTAGAGTCGATGATCATCGCCGCGTACGCCATCGGTTCGGATCAAGGCTACATCTACGTGCGCGCTGAGTACCCGCTGGCGATTAGCCGGCTGGAGATGGCGATCGCTCAGGCCAGGGAACTGGGCATCCTGGGCGACAACGTCCTCGGATCGGGCTTCAGCTTCGATATCGAGTTGCGTCTCGGCGCGGGCGCCTTCGTGTGCGGTGAGGAGACGGCTCTAATCGCCTCGATCGAGGGCAAGCGAGGCACGCCTCGTCCCCGTCCTCCGTACCCGGCGAACAGTGGCCTGTGGGGGAAGCCGACCGTCATCAACAATGTCGAGACCCACGCCAATATGCCGGCGATCATTCTGCTGGGGGCGGACTGGTACTCGTCCGTGGGCCTGGAGAAGTCGAAGGGTACGAAGGTGTTCGCACTGGCGGGGAACGTCGAGCGCACAGGCCTAGTGGAGGTGCCGATCGGCGTCACGCTACGTGAAATCATCTTCGACATCGGCGGAGGTATCGCCGATGGCCGACAGTTCAAGGCCGCCCAGACGGGAGGACCGTCAGGCGGATGTCTGCCCGCGAGTTGCCTGGACGTGCCGATCGATTATGATTCGCTGCGTGAGGCCGGGTCGATTATGGGCTCGGGTGGCATGATCGTGATGGACGACAGCAACTGCATGGTCGACATCGCCCGGTTCTTCCTCACCTTCACCCAGGATGAGAGTTGCGGCAAGTGCACGCCGTGCCGCGAGGGAACGAAGCGGATGCTCGAGATCCTGCAGCGAATCAGCAGCGGCCAGGGCGAGCAACGGGATATCGAGCGTCTGGAACGGCTGTCGGCCGTGTGCTTCAGGGGAGCGCTTTGCGGCCTCGGACAGACGGCGCCAAACCCGGTTGTGAGCACGCTGCGGCACTTCCGGGACGAGTATGATGCCCACATTGATGAGTGCCGCTGTCCGGCGCACGTGTGTGTGGACCTGGTGACCTACACGATCGACGCCGAGCAGTGTATCGGCTGCGGGCTGTGCAAGCGCGCGTGTCCGGTGCAGTGCATCGCCGGCGAGCCCCGGCAGCCGCACGTGATCGACACCGACGCGTGCATCCGCTGCGGCGCGTGCTTCGAGGCATGCAAGTTCGGTGCGGTTGTTCGCGGGTAGAGATGCAGTCGCGGGTGGTCCGCCAGGCCACCCGCGGCATCAAGACACGGGCCAGTCTCGCATGGTGGTGTGATGGAGGCTTGAGCGATGAGAATAGCGTTCTGCGAGTTCAAGCAGTGGGAGGCCGAGTTCATCCAGCAGCAGCCCGAGGCCGCCGGCTGGGAGATGGAGTTCTCCGAAGGTACTGCCGACGAACTGTCTGAGGGCGCGAAGGCGTCAGCCGAGGTCCTGTCCTGCTTCATCCGCTCCGCGATCGATGGCGCTCTACTTGACCAGTGTCCTGAACTGAAGCTCATCGCGACGCGCTCGGCCGGGTCCGACCACATAGACCTGGCGCAGTGCGAAGCGCGTGGAATCACAGTCTGCAACGTGCCCCAGTATGGCGAGAAGACAGTCGCTGAGCACACCTTCGGGCTCATCCTCGCTCTTTCCCGCAACATCTACTGGGCCGTTGACCGGATGAAGAGGGGGGACCTCAGCATTGAGGGGCTCCTCGGCTTCGATCTGTATGGGAAGACCCTCGGGGTGATCGGGGCCGGCCGTATCGGCTTGCGCGTCATCCGCATGGGAGCCGCGATGAGCATGCGCGTACTCGCCTATGACATGGCCCCCCAGTCCCTCTTGGCGGAGGTCATGGGTTTCGAGTACGCTGACCTGGACCAGGTGCTCAGCGAAGCGGACGTTGTGAGCGTTCATGTGCCGCTGCTGGACAGCACCCGTGCGATGCTCAATGCCGAGACACTGGCGCTCATGAAGCCGACGGCCGTCATCGTCAACACCTCGCGCGGAAGCGTCATAGACAGCAAGGCATTGCTGGATGCGCTCAACGAGGGACGGCTGGCCGGAGCGGCGCTGGATGTATTGGCGGGCGAGGATGTCATCAGTGAGGACCGCGTGCTGGGCCAGGATATCTCCCTGGAGGATCTCCAGCTCGCGGTTGAGGCCTATCAACTCATGCACCATCCGAAGGTCCTGGTGACATCTCACATCGGCTTCTACAGCCGCGAGGCCCTCGACCGCATCCTGCAGACGACAGTGGAGAATGTAACCGGCTTCGGGCAGGGCCTGCCCAGGAACATCGTGGCCCTGCGCCGCTAACGCAGCCTGGGTGGGATGGTCTGCCCGGTCCGCTTCGTCTGATGTCGATGTGACCAATGTCGTGGGCCGCCTGCGTGTTGGCGGCCCGTTGTTCGAGACTGGACTGATCGGCGAGGCCCGGGCATTCACCGAGCCTCGAGGGCGGGCGCGTTCTGCAGGCTCGCCGTCCGTATCGAGCGTGATATGTCTCGCTCCGAGACTTCGCGCACCAATGGGAGCGACGCGCAACGATGACAGCGCCGCCGGATGGCGCCACAGGCACAGACAAGGCATTGACCGGGGATCCGGCCATTGACCCGTCGGAACCGCGAGAGCACCGGCACGGCTTCCACACCATCCTCGTTGTCGATGATGAGGTCGGAATCCGTGAAGGTTGCGAGGCGGTTCTGACTGCGGATGGCCATGCGGTACTACTGGCTGCATCGGCTGAAGAGGGCCTCGAAGTACTGCGGGAGAACCCGCAGACGGACCTCGCGCTCGTCGACATGAGGATGCCGGGTGCCGGCGGCCTCGAGTTCCTCGCCGGGGCCCGCGAGATAGCGCCGGAGACCGTCTGTGTTGTCATGACCGCATACGCGACTCTCGATGCCGCGATCGAGAGCACGAAGCGTGGCGCGTTCGATCTAATCACCAAGCCGTTCACCTCGGACCAACTTATCCCCGTCGTCAACAGTGCCCTCGCTAACGCCCATCTGCGCCGCGAGCGTAACCGCGTGCAGGCGCAGAAGGACATGCGCATGCTGGAGGTCGCCACTGAGCAGACCCGGCTGCGCACCATCATCGACTGCATGGCTGACGGGGTCATCGTCTGCAATGCCGACAATAAGCTGGTCTTGTTCAACCCGATGGCGCTTCGGGTGCTCCCTCACGTGAAGCCGCAGGAGTGCGTGCTGGAACTGAGCGACGCGATGGAGCCCCCCGAACTGGTGGAGATGATCAATGAGGCGTCGGCCGGCCACAACCGCCTATCCCGCGAGATCCAGCTAACGGATTCATCGGAAGCCGGCGTCTGGATGGTGGCGGATGTTGCTCCGGTGATCGATGAGGGGTCAGGCCAATTCCTGGGTACGGTGACGGTACTGCGTGACATCAGCGAACTGAAGCGCGTGGAAGAGTTGAAGGCGCAATTCGTGAACATGGTCGCCCATGAACTTCGCGCGCCCCTGTCAGCGGTCAGCGGCTACCTGTCCGTCATGCTCGAGGGCATGGTCAGTGACCCTGAGACGCAAAAGGGAATGCTGGCGCGCTCCAATGAGCGGGTGAAGGCGCTCCTGGATCTCGTCTCCGACTTGCTCGACGTTTCGCGGATGGAGGCGGGGACAATCCGGCGCGAGATAACCAGCGAGTCCATCGGCGAGATCGTGCGGGAAGTCGCTGAGCTGATGGAGCCGCTTGCCGACGAGAAGCAGGTGCGCATCGAGATCGTCGTGCCCGATGGTCTGCGGCGGATCGAGGCCGATCGCGAAGAGCTGATCCGTCTGTTCAACAACCTTGTCAGCAACGCGATCAAGTACAACAAGACGGGAGGCCGTGTCAGCATATCCGCTGCCGAGGACGGCCACTTCGTGAGGATCGACGTGACGGACACGGGCTTGGGTATCAGCGAAGACGGCCTGGAGCGCCTCTTCTCGGAATTCTTCCGCGAGAAGCGACCTGAGACAGCCTATGTGACCGGCACGGGTCTGGGGCTGAGCATCGTGAAGCGGATCGTCGACTTCTATCACGGCCGCTTGGCCGTGGACTCGAAGTTGGGTGAGGGCTCGACCTTCAAGGTGTGGCTGCCCTGCCGGTATGAGGCCAAAGCACCGAAGAACGGCTTGAAGACCGAGGAGCCTGTGCCGCAGGCGCGCGTTGTGGGCGATGGAACGGCGGCCCCCCTATGACCAGGGACGAAATTACCGCACTCATCGGGGCCCGGGGGGCGGAGGCTGAGGAACTCCGGCGAGAGGCGGACGAGATCCGCCGGCGCGGCGTCGGTGATGTGGTCCACGTCCGTGGGATCATCGAGTTCTCAAACTACTGCCGGTGCCACTGCGCTTACTGCGGACTCCGCCACGACAACGCCGGCCTGGAGCGCTACCGTCTCGAGCCGCCGGAAATCGTGGATACCGCCGGTTTCATCGCATCTCTGGGATTCGGGACCGTCGTGCTGCAGTCCGGCGAGGATATGTGGTGGACGGCGCAGCGCCTGGCGGGCGTGATCAGCGATATCAAGGCAGCCACCGGCATGGCCGTGACGCTGTCCGTGGGCGAGCGGGATGCAGCCGATTACCGCTTGTGGCGGGATGCGGGCGCAGACCGGTACCTGCTCCGACACGAGACAGCCGACCCAGAGCTGTACGCGCGGATGCACCCCCAGGCGTCCCTCGAGAACCGTGTCCGCTGTCTGGAGAACCTCATGGAGCTGGGGTACCAGGTGGGCACGGGCTGCATCGTGGGCTTGCCGGGGCAGAGCGCAGAATCGCTGGCCGAAGACCTGCTGTTCATGCAGAGACTGAATATCCACATGGGCGGCCCCGGACCTCTGATTCCTCACCCGGATACGCCCCTGGGTTCTGAGCCTGCGGGTGCGGTGGAGACGGTGCTCAACATGATGGCGCTTGTGCGGCTTCTGCGGGCGCCAACGTGATCATGCCGAACCTGACGCCACGATCGGTGGCGGCGAAGTACGAGATCTACCCAGGGAAGAAGGCCCCGAGTATCGACGTCCGCACCGAAGTTCAGCGGGTCCGCGACCTGATTGATGCCGCGGAGCGCACGATGGGCACGGGACCCGGACACAGTCCCCGCGCCTGCCTTAGTTGATGCTTCTCTTGTCCGCTCGGGAGTGCGCCCCCAGACCCCAACGGAGCTGAGATACGATGTCCCCGAAGCCGATCACCGCCGCCATCATTGGGGCAGGGCATCGCTCTCTGCTCTACGCCTCCTACGCGAAGCACCACCCCGACGAACTTGAGATCGTTGCAGTTGCCGAGCCTGACGAGACCCGCCGTCGGAAGGCGGCGACCCTCTACGATATCCCGGCAGACCACTGCTTCCCGACCGCCGAGAACCTCGCTGAGCACGGGAAGCCGGCGGATGTGGCGATCAACGGCACCATGGACCTGCAGCACGTCCCAACGACCCTCCCGCTGCTCGAGGCCGGGTACCACGTCCTGCTGGAGAAGCCGATCTGCCCCACTGCTGAGGAGCTGCTGCAGCTACTGGAGACTACGCGGCGCACCGGCAGGCATCTGATGATCGGTCACGTTCTGCGGTATGCGCCCTTCTACGTCGCAGTGAGGGAGCGCGTCGCCGCCGGCGAGATCGGCACCATCATGAGCATGCAGACTGTGGAGAATGTGAGCTACCATCACATGGCCACGGCCTTCATCCGCGGCAAGTGGAACCGCCGGGACACGTC
>JALGSS010001093.1 GCA_029821745.1 Candidatus Zipacnadia bacterium | reverse complement strand
AATTGGATACCCCGCTCCAGGTAGTACGGGTAGACGAAGAAGAAGTGGCGATCGGTTCCGCCCGCCAAAGAGTAGGCGAAGGATGGCCCGACGAACTCCGCCTGCTTGCGCTCTGATTCTGCACTCAGTTCACCATCCGGCTCAGTGGCCTGCAGGCGGACCCCGGCTTCGGTCAGCCAGACGGGGCGATCCTCGCACCCATAGCGCTCAAGCATCTCCAGGTAGCGCGTAAGGACCCCGGGATATGCATCGGGCCCGGCGTAAATGTGCCAGTTGAAGATATCGAAGTAGTCCTGCACTCCGGTCTCGAACAGATTTTCGTCGAAGTCGCTGTATCCGCGGCAGAAGGAACCCATCAGCACCGGGAGATTAGGGGCGCCGGCCTTGAAGCCCAGATAGGCGGCCTTCTGCACGCCCGCGAAAGTGTCGCCGAGGTCGGGCCAGAAGCCGATATCCGGCTCGTTCCACACTTCCCACGCCTGAACAAAGCCATCGTAGTGTTCAGCGACGCGTTTTGTGAAGGCGTACACGTCCCGCAGGTCCTCGGGGTTCCTCGTGCCTGTCTTCCCCGCGTGCGTCCAGCCGGGGGTATCGTGGAAGATCTGGTACACGCGCACGCCCTGGTTGTTGTACGCGTGGGCCACGCGGTCGTAGTCGCGCCCCTTGTACTCGTACTCCGCTTGGCCGCGTTCGCGCTCGTGGGCGCCCCACGCGAAGCGCTCCCGGACCCAGCCGATTCCGCATAAGCGCAGGATCTTCGCCAGTTCGTCGAGATCCTCGACCCGGGACAGCCACGCCGTCGCACCGTCGACATTCAGGCGCGTCGAGGGCGGATCGGTCGCCGAATGATCGGTGACGACGGCAAAGGGCAGCGTCGCCGATGCGCCCGGCGCCGTGCAGACAAGCTCGTAGTATCCCCGGGGCAGATCGCCCAGAGCGATCGTGCCCTTGCCGTCCTCAAGCGTCGCCGTTCCCTTCCCAGTCTCCGTCTCCCAGTAGTCCGTGCACGTCCACGCGAGTTCGGTGACATCCTTGCCCTGGACAGTGACAGCCACCGGCTTCCCGAAGGCGAACAGATTGCCCGGGGGCTCGGCGCTGAGAGAAAGCTCCGCCGCCTGCGTCAACCCAGTCATGAGCACCAGTCCCACCGTCAGTATCGACACGAGCGCGTCCCTGGTCCGCATCGCCCCGACCTCTCTTCGCTTGCAGTTTCCAGTGTCTCTTCCGTCCCAGTATCATTGTCCGCGTGGCAGGATTCTCCCTCCAGACATGCGAAACCTTCCACAACATCGAAGCGCGACGAAGCAGTGCGATTGGGGGGCTCACGATGACCGGAGTAGGGATACTGGGGAACTGCTGCACTCACGGGGCGGGCCTGGCGGCGAGTCTAAGGCACCGGGCGGATACGCAGGTTCTGATGGGTTTCGAGACCAACCCATCGCGGGCGGCGGAACTGGCGGAGGCGATGGACGCACCACTCGCTGGGTCGTATGAGGAGATCGCGGCCAACCCGCAACTCGCGGCGGCCGCGGGGAAGCATGTCCTACACAACAAACCCTTCGCCGACAGCCTGGACAACGCCCGGCGCATCGTCGCCGCCGTGGCCGAGAGCGGCATCAAGCTCGTCCACGACATCCCGATGGTCCGGGCGATCCCGGTGTACGCGAAGCTAAAGGCGGACATTGAGGCGGGGACGCTCCCAAGGCCAATCAGCTACGCGCACTCCTTCGGGATGAACTTCGCCCACGACTTCCCGATCACCGCCCTGTGGCCGGAACGCTTCGACCCGCCCGGTGTCTCAGGCGGTGGCGAGATGACGAATATGGGCTGCTACGCCATCGACTATGCGGCGGCCCTGTTCGGCAGGCCCGAGACGGTGCGCGCTCGATGCAAGGCATTCTGGGACGCGTATGAGCAGGCGGACGTGGAGAACTTCGGGCAGATTGTGCTTGACTACGGGGATTTCTACGCGCTCCTGAGCGTGGGCAAGCAGCAACTCGACACACCGCACCATCACACGAACTGGCTAAGCATCCAGTTCCCCAACAAGACCTTCCTCATCGAACCGCACAACGGAACGCTGATCATCGACGGCGGCCAGTGCGCGATGGAGGACTATCTCGGCGGGTACCAGCCTGAGGGCTCCTTCGATGAGTTGCTGCGATGCATCCGGGACGACGATCAGCCCGACAGTGACGCAAAGACTGCCGCCCTCGGCGTCGAAGTGCTGATGGCCGCGTACCGATCAGCGCTGGCTGACGGCAAGGAGATCGCCCTGCCCCTGACGGATGGCGCCAATCCCCTCGTCGCTTGAGCGCCGGGCAAATCCTACGCCTGCAAGTCGGCCAGCAGCTCCGCCGTCTGGCGAACGCCCTCGAGCATCAGCCAGCGGGAGCCCCAGTGCTCAATCGTCGCGACCCCGTCATACCCGTCGGCGATGAGGGTCTCGAACACCTGGCGATACGTGGCGTCGGAGTCCCACACCGTCTCGATGGTCTTGTATTGGTTGGGCTTCACGTGCACATGCCTCACACGGTCGCGGATCAGCGGGTAGCCTTCGCGCAGGGGGTGCTCGCCCAGGCGCGTGGCATTATTGGCGTCCCAGGCGACCATCATGTTGTCATTGGGGCCGATCGCGTCGATGATCCGGGCGATCTCGGCGCATGAGCCGGAGTTCGTGCTGCTCTCACACTCGAAGCAGAAGTACACGTCCTCCTCGATGGCCCGCCGGGCGATCGGCGTGAGCTTCGCGGCGATCTCATCAATGATCGCGTCCAGGTCCGGCCGCGGGAGGTCCTTGCGGCTCGGGGTCCAGAAGGCGAAGCCGCGGATGATCTTCGTGTCGAAGATGTGGGCCAGCTCGCACATGCGGTCGAACCACTTCAGGTGGGTCTGATACTCCTCCTCGTCCCCGAGCACACACTTGCCCACGGGCGAGCCGATGACGGCGACCCGCGAGTCGTACTTCGCGAGGATCTCCTGCATACGCTCGACATCCTCGTCGGTGCAGGTCTGAGCCGCCCGGCCCCAGATGCCGCCCCGCAACTCGATGCAGGATGCCCCGGCGCGCTTGCTCAGGTCGATCTCTTCCTCGAAATCATTGGACACTTCATCGGCGAAAATACTGACTTCAATCATGCTGATACTCCCTCATTGAGTTTGCACACGATTACCGCAGACGCGCCCGTTAGCCTCTCCCCAGTCG
>JALGSS010000139.1 GCA_029821745.1 Candidatus Zipacnadia bacterium | reverse complement strand
GGCCCAGAAGCTGGTGGAGATCTCGCCCGATCCCCTCGCGAAGGCCTTCCTGCTCACCACTGGGGCGGAGACCACCGAGTGCGCGATCAAGCTCATGCGCACCCACGGCGTCTCCAAGGGTGGCGAGCGCAAGAAGGTCGTCGTGACCTACGAGAACAGCTTCCACGGACGCACTCTCGGGGCGCAGATGGCCGGTGGCATGCCCGCCGGGAAGGCGTGGATTCAGAACCTCGATCCCGACTTCGTGCAGGTCCCGTATCCCGAGGGCTTTCGCTGCCCCGACACATCCTTCGAGTTCTTCCTCAAGTCCCTCGAGGACCAGGGCGTCACGCCGGACCGCGTGGCGGGAGTGATGACCGAGACTTACCAGGGCGTGAACGCGTGTCTCGGGCCGGCGGAGTACTGGCAGGCCATGCGCGCGTGGGCCGACGAGCATGACATCCTCATCACCATGGACGAGGTCCAGGCCGGCTTCGGGCGCACCGGCAAGATGTTCGGGTACATGCATTTCGGCATCGTGCCGGACCTGGTCTGCTGCGGGAAGGGCCTCGGCGATGGAATGCCGATCAGCGCGGTCATCGGCACCCAGGATGTCATGGACTTGTACGGGCCGGGGTCGATGACGAGCACTCACACCGGCAATCCGGTCTGCTGCGCGGCGAGTCTTGCGAGCATCGCGGCCATTGAGGAAGAGGGGATGGTCGAGAACGCGGCGCGGATGGGCGAGGTCCTACTCAACGCGCTGCTGCCGCTGAAGGACAAGTACGCGGGGGCCATCGGGATCATCCAGAGCGCGGGTCTCGTGGCTGCGGTTCAGTTCACGCACCCAGGTACCACGGACGCGAACGACGAGCTGGCGTTCCAAGTCACGAAGAGGTGCATCGAGAAGGGGCTCATGCTGTTCGCGCCGGTGGGTGTCGGCGGCTGCGCGATCCGGCGGCTGCGCGATCAAGCTGAATCCGCCGCTGTGCATCACCGAGGATGCAGTGCTGGAAGCGGTGTCGGTGGTGGATGAGTCAATCGCAGAGGCGTTGGGGTAGGTCGATGTGGGCCGGATGCCGTCACTGGGTTATGAAGGTGCGGCGTCCGCCGTCGGGAGTTGCTGAACAGGGGCAAACAGGGACGCGAAGCTGACTTGGTGGGACTCCGTCCGCGAGGCGGAAGGCGGACGAGGACGGCAAGACATGGGCAACCTATGACCCCCCTACGCAAAGGAAGCAGAGGGACACGCCATGGCAGGCTCCCTGGTCGGCAATGCGCAGCGCATCATCATCACACCACCCGTGGGCGTGGACTTGTGCGGGTTCGGAGGCCGGGAAGGGCCCTCCCAGGGAGTGCATGATGATCTGCGCGCCTGCGCCCTGTACCTTTCCAACGGGACCGAGGAGCTCATGATCATCACGGCCGATCTCATCGGCCTGCACCACGAAGAGGTGGCCGAGATCCGGGCGGGCATCCACAGCTCGGCCGGGCTGTCGCCCGAGTCCGTGATGATCAGTTGCAGCCACACCCATTCGGGGCCGGCAACGCGCTGCCTGAACTACCTGGGCGGGCATGACGAGGAGTACCTTGCGGAGCTCAAGCGCAGGTTGGTGGGGCCGGCCGGGTTCGCGAAAGCCGGCGCGAGGCCCGTGCAGATCGGCGTGACACGCGCTCCCGTGAGTGTCGGCATCAACCGGCGCGAGTGGCGGGACGGGCACATCATCCTCGGCGAGAACCCAGACGGCCCGCTGACCCCCGACGCCGACATTCTCTATGTGGACGATGCGGACGGAAACCCGGTGGCGAGGCTGTGGTGCCACGCGGCACATCCCGTGACCCTCGGCGGCGACAACCTGCTCATCAGCGGCGACTGGCCCGGGTATGCCCAGCGTGAGGTCGAGCGCTGCTATGGCGACGACTGCGTGGCGATGTTCATGCAGGGGTGCTGCGGCAATATCAACAGCCACCCCCGGGGGAGCTTCACCGTCGCCGAGAAGCAGGGGCAGACGATGGCCGCTGCGGTTGTCCAGGCGGACGCCGTGACGCCACGCGTGTCCGAGGCGGTTCTGCGGGCGACCAGCAAGCCCGTAGGCTTGCCCTTGTCTGATCCGCCGTCGCTGGAGGAGGCCGAGGAGGCTGCGCGACAACTCACGGCCGAAGCGGACGCCAACCGGGATAACGAGAATATTGGGCTGCGTGCGCTGCACGCCGGGGTCGCACAGTGGGCCGACGAGATCCTGGAGCTGGCAAGAAACGGGCCACAGCAGCGCGAGGTCCCCTTCGAGGTCCAGGCCCTGCGCATCGGCGATATGGGAATTGTCGGCCTGCCCGGCGAGGTGTTCGTCGAGTACGCCGCCAACATCCGCGAGGCCGGGGCACTTCCCGTGATGGCCACCGCCGCGTATACTAACGGCAACATCGGATATGTCCCGACAGCCGACGCCTATGCCGAGGGCGGCTACGAGATCGAGAACGCGATCCGCTACTATGGCACGACGATGCAGAAGCCCGAGAGCGAGGCGCTGATTCTGTTCGCGGCGGGTCAAGCTATCGCGCAGCTCGTGCGGTGAGTGGCCACATACCCGCCAGACCGGGTACCCGCCGGGAACACCCTCACGTATCCTGGGCGTTCTAAGAAACACGCTGGAGCACGCACGGCGCGACTGCCCCACGGCGCGTACCTTGCGTTGGTGTTCGCGATTCACAGAAAGGTATCACTTCATGAGAGCTCACTACTCGTCACTGCCGTTGGCGTTTGCCATCATATCTGCTCTCGCGCTTTCGCTGATGGGTTGCGGGGACAAGCAGCCCACAGATCAGGTGCAGGCCCCGCCTGAAGCATCGCCTGCCGCAGAGAAGGCGGATCCCGCCGAAGGGCCGATTCCGACAGGGCCCGAGTCCGGGGGCGACGAGCTGACCCCACCCAACCTGGAGAAGGGCGACTCCGTCGCCGAGCTCAGGAAGTCCCTCGCCGGCGAAGACCAAGACGAAGCCATCGGGTCGATCGAGATCCTGCAGAATTTCCTCGTGAGCGATGATGACGCATTGGCCACGGACGCTGCGCAGATTCTGGTCGAGACCTTCGAGACATCCGAGAACAGCCGTATCCGCTCCGCCTGCGTCAATGCTCTGAGCGCAGCCGGCGACATCTTCATGGAGCTGTTCCTAGCCGCCAGCGAAGACGAGAGCGATTCCGTACGCAATGCCGCGATCGCGGCGCTGAGTGGGTGCCCCCAGGGCAGTCGTGCCCAGGCCCGCCTCGAGGAACTCGCAAAGAGCGTCGATGAGGACATCAAGACGCTGGCTTCGCAAGCGCTTGAGGCCCTCAAGGAGGGCGCGGGCGGCAACCAGATCGCCTCCGAAGTGGCGAAGCTCGGGAACCCGAACGACGATCTGTCTGCGTCGGCCGCCATTGCGCTCAAGCTCATGGGCGAGAAGGCCCTGCCCGCTCTTGAGAAGGCCATCCGCACCAGCGCGAACGCGCGTCAGAGACATGCGGCGACGATGGTGGCGGGCATGATATGCGCGGGAGTGAACCCGACCCAGGAGAAGTTCGCCAAGACCGCAAAGTCGGTCAAGAAGGACAAGGGCATGGCGGTACCCCGGGCGTCAAATCTCGACGGCCTCCCCATTCTCCTGTACGCCCTCAATGACACCGACGCGATGACACGCGAAATTGCCGCTCAGTCCCTGGGTTACCTCGGGGCCGAAGAGGCTGCGCTCCCACTCGCCAAGGCGCTGCAGGACGAGGACGTACACGTGCGCCGGCGCGCCGCGGCTGCCCTGATCACGACGCCGGCCGCGTCCGTGGAGAGGAGAATCACCAAGGCGGCGCTCCAGGACGAAGACGAGGGGGTGCGGCGGTTCGCGGTTGAGGCCCTCGGGTGGATCGACAGCCCACAGGTTGTCACAGCGTTGGTCAGGGCATCCAGAGACGATTCTGCCGAGGTCCGACGCTATGCCGCCGTGCAGCTTGGGCGCTCACACGCCCCCGCTGCCCTTGACGCCCTTATCGACCTCTACCGGGACGCCAAGCAGCGCGAGCGCGATGCCGAGACTGACAGCGAGAAGTCGCAGGAGCAGGACGTCCGCTGGGCAGCGGTCCAAGCAGCGGCCGGCCTCAAAGACCGCAAGTCCACCGACATGCTGGTCGAGGCCCTGGAGGACCCGGTGCCCCAGGTGGCCAACGCCGCCGAGTCCGGGCTGCAGAGGCTGGGCATTGCCAAGCGGCGCCTACCGGGTGTCGACAAGCCACACCACTAACCGGTCGCGTGTTTGGAGAAGACTGCAGATGCGCAGAGGGCCCGCGGCATGATTCAGCCGCGGGCCCCTTTTCGTGAGGGGGGATAGGGGAACGGCGGACAGCAATGACCGGGAGGCACACTGCCGGCGGTGTGTATCGAGACGAAGGCCCGGCCGGACACTTCGACGCGATGCGGCCGCGTCTCGTAGTCCGACCGCTCCCCACGGCTCACGACAACACACCGCGAGCTGAAGACGTGCGGCTACCAAGACCCACTTCCCGCCCGCGCGAGTGAAGCTCGCGACTACAACACACCGACGGCGAACAGCACGACCGCGGCCAGGTCGGGACGCTAGTCCAACCCGATCAGGCGCAGGTAACCGCCCTCGGTGCTGATGCCCGCCACCGCCTTGTTGTCCTCGCCACGCCCCACGGTTGCGCGCAGGATCGCGTCATCCTCCTGGGTGCTCGCCAGAGGAGTACCATCCGCGGCATCGAAGGTGTACAGGCCGCCGTTGCGGCACCCCACGAGCACTCGAAGGCCCGCGTCACCGTCGACCGTCGTGACCGTGGTGACCTCGCTGCCCACGTCCCGCCGCCAGAGAGCCTTCCCCTCGGCGTCCAGGGCGTACACATTGAAGCTCATCGATCCGGCGAGGATTTCGTCGCGACCGTCGCCATTGATGTCAGCCGCTGCGAGTCCTGTCACCTCGTCGCCGGTGTTGAACAGCCAGCGCAGCTTACCATCAGGGCCCAGGACATGCACGTTGCCGTCTGCGCCACCGAACAGGACGCTGCGCTTCTCATCTTCGTCGAGCCGCGCGGTCGCCACAACGTTCGCGTGGGGGCCGCCACGGGTGGAGTAGCGGAAGAGGCTCTTTCCGTCCGGGCGCACGACATGCCACCAGTAATACTCGGTCCCGCAGACCACGTCGTCCTTGCCGTCCGCATCCACGTCGGCCGCAGTGCCGCAGGTGGAGCCGTGAACGCTCTCGTAGTGCCAGATCTCCTCGCCTGCGGCGTCAATCGCGTAGAAATGCCAGTTGTCAGCGCCGACGACAGCCACCTGCTTGCCGTCTCCGGTGAGGTCCGCGGCGAAGACTGTCCGCACATGCCCGACGCGCTTGTAGTACGGGACCTGAAATCGCCACAGCTCCTCACCCGCGGTGGAGAGCGCGACCACATAACCACCCATGCCACCGACGACAATCGCCGGCTGCCCATCACCCTCGAAGTCCACGGCAGCGAGATCGTTCACGGCATTCTCGAGCTCGGACTTCCACAGGTCCGAGCCATCCGCCCCGATCGCGTAGACCTTGCCGCTCGAGGTGCCCGCAACGATCTCATCCACGCCGTCGTTGCCGACGAGATCGATGAGCTTGACCGCGTTCATGGTGTGGATCGGGATGTCGCGGTCGGGCGCGGCTGCGTACTCCTCCGCCAGGCCTTCGCGGTCACCGTAGACTTCCAGTTCCGAGATATAGATCGCAGTTCCGGGCCGGGGCGTCAGGGTCAGGCGAAGCTGCTGCGCGCTCGCGTTGATGTCGTCGAAGGCGTAGATATGCGGCGCATGGCCCGGCTCCCCCCAGTTGCCATGCATTTCAGTATCCGTGAGGTCGACGATACGGCGGGAATCGCCTGCGAATCCGTCGCTCGAGGCATCAACGGTCAAGGTTCCCAACTGGAACAGCTTGTTTTTGCTTGACGATGTCGCGAACCACGCCTTGAGCACGATGCGGCTGAGGTCATACTCGTTGTCGAAGGCGAGGTCCACGGTCACCGGCTGATCCACGTCCCACATCACGCCGCCTTCGGTGGCGAGCAGGTCGCCGTCAGTGATGTTGTCGACGGTGTTCTTGCCCTCGGCTCTGCTGAACACATTGGCGGGAAGCGGATCAGGTGACGCAGACATCTGCAGGCCGCAGTCCACGGCCTCGAACGCACCCCGGTTGCCCGTGATCATGTAGCTGTCGAGGGTCTCGCGGTAGTCCCAGATGGCCTGAAGCTGCGCCGGAGTGGTCAGGGCCGCGCCCGCAGGGCGATCCATCGGCACGGCGGCGGCGATCAGACCGTCAATGTAGTCGGTCAGCACCATCCCGGCTCTCGGGCCCATTTGCTGCTCCGTGAACTGTGGCTCGGCGCCGGCGGTGCGGATCGATGGCTCGGCCATCAGCGCCTGCCCCGCCAGGATGTCCGCCTCAGCGTCGAAACCCGCAGGCCGGTCCATCATGACTTGTCCCTGGACCTCCACGCGGGTGGTCCCCACGGAGAAGAACTGGATCGGCGTGCTGACGAGGGCGTCAGTGTAGAGACGCGCTTCGCCGAACACCTCGATCGGCTCGTCGGTCCCGCCGATGCTGACGATCACCGGCTCTTCCAACCCACGGACGGCTGCGGTGTTCTCGTCGAGCCGCACGAGCTCCGCCGCCGACGGCTCGGCGCCGGACGCGTGGAGCAGGGAGAACAGCGTGACTTGCTCTCCTGCCTCAAGCCGCACTTCGCGAACCGCCCGCAGAACCCGTACGACAGGCTCCTTGATATACTCGTAGGCCGCCCAGTTCTTGCCGTACGCCGGGTCATCGTCGAGCAGCAGGCGGCAGTCGGGAGTGATGGCAATCTGCGCGTACTGGCCGTCCTGATGGATCGACAGGCCGCTGTCGGTCAGGGCGACCTCGCCAACCGTGTTCCAGATGATCCGGAAGCTGTAGTCGCCGTCCTCCTTGGCCACCATGCGATCCGCGACGACGAAGTACTTGTCCTTCAGCCACAAGATGTTCCGGTGCCAGTCGACCCCTGCGTAGTCGCGGTAGGTTGTCGTGCTCGCGCCGAAGCTGGGCAGGTCAACAATGTGCTCAAGCTCGACGAAGTCGGGGATCGGAGCCGATTGCCCGTCCTTCAGGATCAGCACGCCGTTGTGGTACTTGGGCAAGGAAAGGATGTAGTCGGCATCGGCCAGCCAGATGCGTCCGTTCTCCGACCAGCGGGAGATCGAGTTGCCGTCCAGGTGCTTGTGACCGCCATTGCTCAGGCCGTCGAGGAGCATGTACTGGTCGTCGGGGTCGAAGCCGTTGCGGAACACGACCTTGTCTACTGCGTTCTCCTCGGGGACGCGGTCGGCGCCGCCCCAGGACCTGTAATAGTAGGGATCCACGGGCCAGGCATTCGAGCCCACCAGATCATCGGGTCGTTGCCCGTCGAAGTCGATGGTGTACTCACCGAGATTGAAGCGTCCGCTGACCGCCACCTTCTTGTCCAGTACCCACGCGTACCGGGCATCCTGGTAGTACCACAGCGCCCCGCGCAGGAAGGGCATCTCGCTCCACCAGCCGACGAATGCGCCGGTGTCGCCATACGTGACGGAGTAGCCCAGGTTGTCCATGGACAGCACGGCGTAGTCGGCGCACCGACGGGCGTTGCCATTCTCGAAGAAGCTGAAGTCGGGCTTCGCCAGAGCGTAGCGCATGGTGTGGTACAAGGTGAGCCACTGGTAGCCGTTGCAGTCCTCATACGGCTTGAAGGCCTTGGCCTGGAACTGGAAGGCCGCGTCGGAAATCTCGATCCAGCGCTTCGCCTCGATCGCGTTGTAGTGCTTGGAGAAGTAATCGCCCGCGAACAGCAGTCCGAGGGCCGGGAATGTCTGGTGATTATGGCGGACACGTTCATTGCCGACCACGCTCTGAGCGGAAGACACCCCCACCTCCGAGACCCACTGGAACAGGATCTTGCTCACGGCCAGGCGATCCTCGTCGCTGAGCGCCGGGCTTTCCTCGACCTGATCCCACATGGGCATCACCGCGTGGATCTGGAAGTCGGAGTCCATGCCCCAGGGGCCGCCGAAAGTCGTCGGGTCGGTGTCGTAATGCTCCTTCGCGCGCCTCACGAGCCACGCGAAAAGCTCCGCGTACCCGTCCTTGCGGGTCTGGGCGTATGAACTGCCGGCCCGGGCGATCTGCCCGAACAGCCCCGTGTGGGCCCCCTTCTCCAGGGCACTTTCCGCCGATCGGTGCTGGGATTCCTGATAGGCCGCGTCCGGATTCGAGTCGAGCGCGCCTCCGTGGCGCTCCAGCGCCGTCCCGGTGAGCTTGACGTCGAAGACAGGGCCGGCAACGCCTGCGTCAGATACGGCGGCCAGCAGCGGCTCGATGCCTGCCGTCGCTCCCGCCGGGGTGCTCGCGCCGATCAGCAGCACATTGTTCCCCGTGCCCCAAGGATCGTGGATCGACTGCACCACATACCCGTCGGGGCCGGGATAGTAATCGTCGGCGTAGGTGTACTGGTGCGAGTACAGGTACAGCAGCCGCCGGTTGTTGGAGATTGCGCCGAGGGCGATGATCTGGGTGTCGCGCATCGCCTCGTCGGTGATCTGCGTGGCGTCCTGGATCGGCAGCGTGACGTTGAGCTTCTCCGCCACGGCCGCCTGCAGGTCAGAGGCAACCTGCTGCCACTCGGCGCCCTCGGGGCACAGAATCACGGCGTTCGCTGCCCCGTCCTTCACAAGGGGCGTGTCGAGGAAAAGCGGCTTCGGCTTCTCGACGTCGTTGAAGGCGCTGAACTCTACGGTTCCGAGGCGCAGATCGTCGAAGGTCATGCTGAAAGGCACTCCCTTGGCGTGGGTCCCGATGATGAACTCCAGCCGCGTAATCTCGTCGCGGTTGGGGCTCTCGGCAACCTGGCGCTCCCACCCGAAGCCCTCGTAGGACATGCCGGGGTACAGGACAACGGTGGTCTTTTCGTCCTTCACCGGTTGGCTCCAGTTGTTCCAACTCAGGGCGCACACGTTCTCTGTGTCATAACCCCGCACATACAGGGCGCGGGTGTTCTCCGCCTCGGTGGTCCAGGCATCGAACACGATGGAACGCTTCGCCATATCGACGGGCTCTGGAAGCCGGATGGAGAAGCCGACGTAGGTGTTCCCCCCGGCGCCCTCCGGCGACACACTCGACAGACGCACGCTCCCGGCGCCTTCGGACAGGTATTGCTCGTCGGCATTCACCTCGAGCTTGTTGGCGGGGTTATTCGCGGAGTATGTGATCGAGGCGGTCTCGATACTGTCGAAGCTGAATAGCGGCGTGAACTCCTCCTGGGTGAGGCCGGGGAGAGTTGACACGCACAGGATGAGGGTCAGGCAAAGGGCTGCGAGTCTCATGGCAAAGGCACCCCTACACGAAATGCTGGTTCTGATAGGCTATTCGCCTCGACCGTGCGGCGGCCCTTCCAGTGGATGGGTCGCACCGGCCCGTAACGTCTGGTGCCACGGGCCAAGCGGGAAGGCCCAACGAGGCATTGCGCTGAATAATGGTAGCCAACGGCTTCGGATTCAGGACAGGAGTGAGCGCAGTGAATGTGATCGTCATCGTCTCAGACACGTGCCGGCAAGACCACCTGGGGTGCTACGGGAACGAGTGGATGCGCACGCCGAGTCTGGATCGGCTGGCGGCCGAGTCAGCCATCTTCGACAACTGCCACACGGGTTCGTTCCCGACGCTGCCCCACCGGGCCGACTGCTTCCTGGGGCGCTACGGGTTCCCCTTCTACGGCTGGAGCCCGCTGCCGAGCGACTGGCCGTCTCTGGCGGAAGTGCTTACTGGGGCCGGGTATGTCACGCAGCTCATTCACGACACGCCCCACCTGTGCAGTCGGAACCACTACTACAACCGGGGGTTCATGGGCCAACACTGGAACCGCGGGCAGGAATCCGACTGCGAGTTCACCCGCGCGAATGACGAGGTGGACCTGGGCTGCGGCTTAGAGATGGACCGATACAACGATCTGCGTCAGGCGATGAATTCTGCGCTGCAGCGGCTGGATCACCCGGGGGAGTTGGGGCATCACTCGTCCCGCACGGCTCTCGATGTCTGCCGGTGGCTGGAGAAC
>JALGSS010001092.1 GCA_029821745.1 Candidatus Zipacnadia bacterium | reverse complement strand
GTTGCCAGTTGCTGGTTGCCAGTTACAGGTTGGAAGTCGCAAGTCAGAAGCCGCAACTCAGAAGTCAAAAAGTCAAAAGTCAAAAGTCAAGAGTCGTCCAGTGTCCATCTCCTCCGCTCCCCTGCCCCTCCGCCCCTCTGCTCCCCAGCTCCCCTGCCCCGCCGCCGCCGTAGGGCGAACCGTCGTGTTCGCCTCCCGTGTGCCCCCGGTTGGTCCTACAATAGCGAGTGCGCCAGCAGGATCTCCTCCACGTGGGCCAGGAACGCCAGCAGCGGTCTGGGACCTGGGCCGTGCAGAAGCATCTCGTGTTGATCCGGAGCATCGTAGTTATGCACGTGCCACTCGTCGGCTTCCCGGTCCATGCCGAAGATGCGCCGCCCACGCTCGATTAGGGCGAAGGTGAGAGCGCCAGAGCGCTCCCCCAGGAAGGCCTGGACGAACAAGTCTTCTCGCAAGTGAAGCCGCACAGCGAATGTGATCTCTGTGCGTGCGTAGACCTCCCTGCGCTGAACGAACCAGACGCTCTCAAGGGCCTCTTCAGCCTCGCATTGCAGATCAGCCCTCGTGTACGGCATCGGCCTCCCTGAGCTGTTGGAGTTTCCTCTCCAGCGTGGCGATGCCACCGATGGCCGTTTCCCAGTCCATGGCATCCTGTTCGACGTCCCAGGTGTAGCCTCGCTGTGCCACGACACGCTGCGCGACGAATTCGTCGAAACTCAATCCGTGCTTCTGCGTTTGGTACTGCTGAAGGCGACGGAGGTACTCGGCCTCAATCAGGACGCGAATCTTTGCATCCACATCCTTTCCATCCAGCAGCGACTCGTCCAGCAACTGGCGTGTGCGTTCCTCCAGTATGATCTCACTCATCGTGCTTGCCTCCTGGGGATATCAGTTGGCGCCTTTGCCCTTACGATAAGTATAGCGGGTGCCGTCGTGGGGGGCAAGGGCAGCGTTCAAACGTGCAAACGTTGAAACGTGCAAACGTTCAAACGTTGGCACGTTCTTTTCCGAGCGTCTCCGCGCACTCGGGGACGAGGCGGCGGATGAGGCGGTAGAGCTCGGCCCGGTCGTGGGCGTGGGCCGCGGCGAGGAGCTGGTCGACCGTCTGGTCCAGATTGTTGTCGAGCGTGTGCTCGTTGTTGCGCGAGACAAAGATCTTGTCGTGGGCCGTGCGCGTGGCGTGCTCGTCGTTCAGGAAGAGCTCCTCGTAGAGCTTCTCGCCGGGGCGCAGGCCGGTGAAGACGATGTCGACGTCGCGGCCCTCCTCCAGCCCCGCCAGGCGGATCATGTCGCGGGCCAGGTCCACGATCTTGACCTGGGCGCCCATGTCGAGGACGAAGAGCTCGCCGCCATGGCCGATGGTCGCGGCCTGCAGCACCAGCTGCACCGCCTCGGGGATGGTCATGAAGAAGCGTTCCACATCGGGATGAGTGACCGTGATCGGGCCGCCGGCCTCGATCTGGCGCTGAAAGAGCGGCACGACGCTTCCGCGGCTGCCCAGCACGTTGCCGAAGCGCACGGCCACGAAGCGTTTGCGAACGCCGCGTTCGTGCGATCGCTGCGCCGCCGCCTGCACGATGTGTTCTGCGATCCGCTTGGTTGCCCCCATGGTGGACGTTGGGTTCACCGCCTTATCCGTCGAAATCATGACAAACGTTTCAACGTTCCAACGTTCGCACGTTCGAACGAGATTCCGCGTCCCGCCGATGTTGTTCGTGACGGCCTCCTCGGGATTGAGTTCCATCAGGGGCACGTGCTTGTGCGCCGCGGCGTGGATCACGACCTCCGGGTTCGCGGCAGCGAACACGTGGTCGATGCGCGCGCTGTCGCGGGTGTCGGCGATCACCGGTGTCAGGTGCAATGTAGGGTGCGCTTCGCGAAGCGCCCGCTCGATGTGGTAGATAGAGTTCTCGCCGTGGCCGACGATGGTCAGGGACGCCGGCCGGCAAGCCGCGATCTGGCGGCAGAGCTCGGAACCGATGGAGCCGCCGCCTCCGGTGACCAGCACGCGTTTGCCGGCCAGCAGCTCGCGCACCCTGGCAATGTCGGTGTGGACGGGATCGCGCGCCAGCAGATCCTCAACGAGCACGGGGCGGAAGCGCTGGACCTGCACGTCGCCGGAGATCAACTCGAAAATGCCGGGCAGCGTCAGGGCCTCGACGCCGGCCTGCAGGCAGAGCTCCACGATGCGCCGCATCTCCTCGCCCGAGGCGGTGGGAATCGCGATGAGCACCCGGTGCACGCGGTACTGCTTCACCATCTGCGGGATCTCGTCGACGCGCCCCAGGATCCGCACGTCCTGGATGTAGAGGCGCTGCTTCGCCGGGTCGTCGTCCACAAAGCCCACCACATCGAGGCCCATCTGCGGATTGCGCCGGATCTCGCGCAGCACCAGATTGCCGCTCTCCCCGGCGCCCACGATCAGCACCC
>JALGSS010000138.1 GCA_029821745.1 Candidatus Zipacnadia bacterium | reverse complement strand
ATGGTCGGCGACGGGATCAATGACGCGCCGGCGCTCGCCCGGGCAGACGTCGGCATCGCGATCGGCACGGGCACCGATGTGGCGATGCAGGCGGGCGAGGTCACCTTGGTCAGCGGGGACCTGCGCGGGATCGTGCGGGCGGCTGTCCTCGGACGCAAGACTCTCGCGCACATCCGGCAGAACCTGTTTTTCGCCTTCGGCTACAACGTCGCAGCGATTCCACTGGCAGCCGCTGGCCTGCTTAGCCCGGCCATTGCCGCCGGGGCCATGGCCGCGTCCTCCGTGTCGGTGGTCACGAATTCGCTGCGGCTGCGCGGAACGCGCATCGACGCCGGAAGGTAGACGGGCCCACGAAGTTGAACGCTCTCACTAGGGTTACGCTGAAGAAGGGCGATCATGGGCACGGGGTGTCGCGTCGTGTGCGACGGGGGCCCCGTGCAAGGCGTTTTACAGGCGCCGTGGGGCCCATGTAGCGCGTCGGTCACGACGCGCTGTGACACCCCACGGCCATACGTCATCTGTTTTCCAGCACGGCCCTGGTATCGACTTACGCAGGTCCGCTCCACAACCCAGTGGACGCGCGCCTGTGTCCCGCGTTCCTCACGATCCCGGGGCGTGTTCTGTCATCATCCTTCGCAGGGGGACGTTCAGACTGTGGCCAATTTCGTGTTCGTGAGCTACGCCGGATATCCTTACTCTCCCAGCAGTTTGTGTCCGGACAACGGGCTGGGGATTCTCGCCGCCGTGCTGCGACAAGCCGGGCATGACGTGCGCATCCTCGACTTCGGCACCGTGGACACCATGCGGCGCCTGTACCCCGAAGGGCTGTCCCACGAGGCCGCCCCGCTGCTGATGGAACTTGCCCAGGCCGGGCCGCAGCCCGGTCCCGCTCTCGTGCAGCGGCTGGGCGAGCTCGACCATCAACTTGAGCAGCACCAGGCGGCAGAGGTGCAAGATATCGCCCACGAAGTCGTGCGGTCCGTGGGGGACATCGACCCCGCATTCGTCGGGTTCAAGCTGTGGAACGGCGATGGATTCACGGGCTCGGTGACGATCGCCGAAGCTCTTCGTCGCGCGTGTCCCGATCTGGCGATCTACGCCGGGGGGCCGCAGACAACGTGGGCCGGGGCGGCGATCCTCGAGCGCACCGGCGTGTTCGACGCCTTGGTGTTGGGCGAAGGCGAGGACAAAGTGCTCGCGCTGGCCGAGGCGGCGATGTCAGGGAAGCCACTGGCCGATGTCGCGGGCGTAGTCGTCGCAGCAGACACCCAGACGTGCCCCACGGGGACTGTGAACATCGACGAAACTCCGCGCGCCATCTACGACGAGGACGTCTACCCGGCGATGTCGGGCGATCAGAAGCTGAAGATGATCGTGCTGGACGACAGCCGCGGCTGCCCCTACGGATGCGCCTTCTGCATGCACTCGTATGAGAGCGGGCGGGTACTGCGCACGCGGTCGGCGGCACACATCGTCGATGACATGGAGAGCGTCATCGAGCAGCACGGAATCCGCACCTTCCGGTTCGCCGGGTCGTCGACCCCCGGCAGCCTCATGGCCGACGTCGCTCGCGAGATCAAACGGCGCCGACTGAAGGTGCTCTACACCAGCTTCGCGCACTTCGACAACAGCCTGCCCGAGTACTACGAGCTCATGCGCGCGTCCGGCCTGTACTCGATGTTCTTCGGCCTGGAAACCGGGTCGGAGGCGCTGCTGAAGAAGGCGACGGGGAAGCCGATCAAGCTGGAGTACGTGCGGGAGGCCGTCAGCAAGGCCAAGGCCGCCGGGATCACAGTGGCCTGCAGCATGATCGTGCCGATGCCCTTCGAGACGCAAGAGACCCTGGACAAGAGCTACGAGTTGCTGGCGGAGATCCGCCCGGACTCGGTGCCGCTGCAGTTCCCGGGACTGCTTCCGGGAACCCGCTGGTTTCAACATCCGGAGCGGTTCAACTTCGAGTTCGACAGGGAGAACTTTTTCCGCGAGAACCTGGACTACAAGTTCAAGATGCTGTTCCCGCCCTCGTTCTGGAAGCCGCTCTCGTACAAGGTCAACGGGATGAGCTTTCACGAGTTCACTCAGATCACGGCGCAGTTCGCCGAGCGGCTTGAGGCGGCCGGGATCCTGACCGGCGTGCCGGATGAAAACCTGATGATGGCACACGTGACCGGCATGAGCCCGCGGGAATTCCGCGACCGGGCGCGTTTTTGGTGCGCGGCGGGGGATGTGCCCGCGATGCAACGCTTCGTGGCCGCGTACAACGACGCGGCCACATCTGAGAGCTTGACCTGATGAGAAGGGCTGTAGCTCGGGACCCTCGTCTCGATACACACTGGCACTGGGAGTGCCAGTGGCACCCTTTCATGTGACTTCGCGAACCGCATTGCGGGGGATGTGCCCGCGATGCAACGCTTCGTGGCCGCGTACAACGACGCGGCCACATCTGAGAGCTTGATTGCATGAAAAGAGGCGGCCCTTGACGGGGCCGCCTCCGAGGTCCTGCCTGTGCACACGGGGGGACTCTACATGGACAAGGCGGACATCTTCTTCGCCGCTTGCTGCATCAGGTCGCGGACGGGATCGATGAAGTCGCGGATGTTGAAGGGCTTCGACACGAGTTGGTCCTCGGGACCTTTCCCGGTGACCGCATAGCCGGTCACTACGACCACGGGGGTGTCCTTGTCCAATTCCTTCACTTTCTTCGCCAGATCACGCCCGAGCAGCCCCGGCATTTCGTGGTCGGTGACAAGCATGAGCGGCTCATCGTCTCGACCCCTGTAAAGATCCTGGAAGGCCTCCCAACCCTCATCGCCGTTCGATGCGTAGACGATGGAGTACCCCTCGTTCTCCAGCATCTTGCCCATGATCTCCCGCATCGGCTCCTGGTCGTCAACGACGAGGACCGTGCCCTTGACCTTCGCGGGTTCTGCCGGCTTCCGAACGGTGTGGGTGACCTCCGGCACGGTGGAGTTCGCCACGCCGTCAACAGGCAGCGAAATCGTGATGGTCGTGCCCTCGCCGAGGGCGCTGTCGATGCTCAGGCTACCGCCATGCCGCTTGACGACTTTGTCGGCAATGCTCAACCCCAGACCCGTGCCGTGGCTCTGCTTGGTCGAGAAGAACGCTTGCGTTGCCTTCTCGAGCACCTCAGTCGGCATGCCCGGCCCGTCGTCTCTGACGCGGATATTCACCTGTCCATCAATGGCCTCGCTGCAAAGCTCGATGCTCCCGCGGCCCTCCATCGCGTCGAGGCTGTTCTCGATCAGGTTGACGAGGACGTTGCGCAGCGCGACCTCGTCCCCATGGATGCTGGGCACTGACTTGAGGCGGAGAATGAACTCGACCTCGTCCGCTCGCGCAGCCACCTCGTCGCGGGTCAGCTCCGCGGCCGAAGAGATCATCTCGTTCACAGCGATCACGTCCGGGTCCTGGTTCACATTGACCCGGACGTAATTGCGTATCTGCTGAAGCATGGTCGTGCAGTCTTTCGCGGCCCGCACGATGTTGCACAGCCACTGGCTGACGTCCTGACGGTCGGGCGCCGTTGGATCCTCCAACTGCTCGAGAAGAAACTGGGCGCTGGTCAGAATGACCGTGAGCAGGTTGTTGACGTCGTGGCTGACCTCCGCGGTCACCTCGCCCAGTTCGTAGAGCTCCTGGACGGACGCGAGGTCCTCGCCGAGGGTCTGCTGGAAAACTTTCAGGCTATCGATGGCCTCAGTGACGTCATCCCCTTGCATCCCCGCCAATGCGCTGCTCTGGCCCACGAGATTCTGAGTCATCTTCTGGAGTTGGGCCGCCAGTACGTTCGCGTCGTGTTCGTCTCGGCGTGAGCTGAGGGCCTTGTCCACGATCCCCTGGACGTCCGCCACGGAGTAGGGCTTGATGAGGTAGTCCACGGCTCCGAGTCGCAGAGCGAGACGCGCCGATTCCACCGCCGCGTATGCCGTGATGATCGCGACCTCGATATCCGAGTATGAGGTCTTGATGGCCTTCATGACCTCGGTGCCATCCATGCCGGGCATTCGCAGGTCAAGAAAGACCAGGTCCGGCTTGTCCTCCTCAATGAGCCTCAGGGCCTCGGGGCCACTCGCGGCGGTCCGGATATTGTGATCCGGTTTGAGGATCATCCGGAGCGACTCGCGGGGTCCCGATTCGTCGTCTACAACGATGATGTTGCCGCGCATTGTTGTGCTACTCCTCCGGGGTCAGCCCGGTACCGTCTGCCGCGTCCGGGATCAGGGAGATCCGAAACACCATCTCTCCGTCCTCGCGGTACGCGTCCAGTGCTCCCCCTTGGCTCTCGATCAGTCGCTGGCTCGCCGATGGCCCCAGGTCGACGTTCGGATGGTCAATGACATAGGACGGCTCGAGAATGAGCCGCGGGTCGATCCCGTTCTGGTCGTCGGCAGTCGCGCGGATGCTAATGGCGACCGGTTGCTCCCCGTCAGGGCCGGCCTGCAGTTCGGCCTTCACAGACACGGCATTCCGCTCAGGCCCGAGCCCGTAACGCAGCAGGTGCGCCAGCGCCGCCGCCATGGTGTTCGTGTCCACCCTCACCTGCGGAAGCGTGCCGTTCGGGATCACCTGGATACTCTCGGGAGCGTCCTCGTCGAGCAAGCCCACGCGGTCGACGGCAAGCTGCAGCAACTCGGGCACGGCGACAAGCTCCCGTGTCGGGTGCGGCGGCTCTGCCAGAGACACGAGCTTCGCCACCAGGTCGTCCAAACGGTGGACATCGCGGGCCACGTGCTCCGTGCAGAACTGGTGGAATTCGGGATCCTCGTATCTGGTCGGCAGCAGTTCAGTGAACGTTCGGATCGTCGCCAGCGGGTTCTTCAGCTCGTGGGCAAACCGGGCGACGATCTGGCTGATCACCGCGTTGCGCTCGGCCCGGCGCTTCTCCTCGGCGAGCGCCTTCTCCGCCGAGATGTCTTCCACGAGCATCATGCTGCCGATCAGGTCGCCGGCCTGATCCATCAGCCGGCGCGTCGACACACGGAGGCTCTTGGCGCCACGGGACACGTTGACCTCATCCCGGGAGCGCTCCTCGCCGTACCTCAAGCAGGCGTACAGGTAGTCACCCAGCGGGGACGGGAGCACCCGGATGTCCTGCCCGATCGTCCCGTCCACGTCCAGTTGCAGCGCCCGTGCCGCGCACGGATTGCAGACTCGGATCTTGCCGTCCACGCCGAGGGTGACTATTCCGCTGGCCATGCTCTGCAGAATCTGGTCGATGTAGTTGTTGCTCAACTCCAGTTCGCGGTGCAGTTCGCCCTGCCGGACCGCGGCGGCCATGCTGGCCGAGAGCATCATCAATGTCTCGACCTCGCGCACCAGGTACGGCTCGCCGATTGCCTTGGGGCCGAGGATGATGATCCCGCGCAGTGTGCCGCGATTGGATACCGGCATGGCTAGAACGCCGCCGCACATCTCGAGTTCCCGCAGGGCCGGGGTATCCTCGGGCGCCTGGGACAGCATGTCCCGCGTCACCAAGCCCCGGTGTTGCTGGATCAGACTCGGCAAGGCGCTTGTGGTGGCAAAGTGGCAGGTCTCCTCGATCTCCGGAGACAGGCCCTCGCAGCGCGCCACCTCGAACCGGCGACGCTCGGCGTTGTGCCACAAGAGGCAGTAGCTCACGCAGCCGGTCAACTGCTGGACGGCGTCGCAGCAGGCCGCGAACAGCTTGTCGACGTCGAAGGAGCCGGTCATCCGCCCGACAGCCCGCGAGATGACGTTCTCAGGCTGTGGCTGCCGCCCGCTCGCGGTGTCAAGTATCCCCGGCTGTCTCGACAGGCCCGTGGCCGGCCTGGACAAGGCCGTCGGTGACGACTGGTTGCCTTCCACGCAGGCGAGTATCGGCGCGATCTGGGCGCGGAGTTGACCATCCACCGCAGGGACGACCACCCAGAAATCGGGCACGAGCGTGCCCTCGTCGCCGGCGCGCTCCGCTACTTCATCCGGGGCGATACACACGACGGCGCAGTTGGGATAGGCGGCCCTCGTCTGATGGAGGGACGCTATCAGCAAGTCCGTGACGAACTCGGCTTCCATGAAGACGAGGTCGACGTGGGTCGTGCCCAGCGCCGTCGTCGCGAACTCCGGATCCAGATCGAGGATCGTCACGCGCTCGGCGATCAGCGACCTGACGCGTCGCGACCACTCACCTGTTGGAGCCATGAAGATTGCATTGGTCATAGCGCATTCACTGCCTGAGTGTCGTAACTGGGTGTGAGCGGCAGTTGCAGGGTGAAGGATGTGCCCGCTTCCTCGTCCGAATCCACGAGCAGCGTACCTCCGTGCTCTTCAGCAATCGTGTGACAGATGGCCAGCCCGAGCCCTGTTCCGGTGGGCTTGGTCGTGAAGAACGGCTCGAAGAGACGCGCGCGATTCTCAGGAGCGATGTAGCTGCCCGAGTTCCAGACGGTGATGTTCATGGCAGGCGTGTCGTGGTTGCGCGGCGCCTCGGTACTTAGCCGCACTTCGACGTCGCCCCCGGGGGGCGCCGCCTCGAGAGCGTTCAGCAGCAGATTGGCGATTGCCTGGTACAGGCGCCCGTCATCCCCGTGCAACGTCGGCAGGTCTGGGGGAATACGGGTCGTCACGCGCACCTGACGGCTCTCGGCGTTGGCCGATACCGCTGCTGTGGCCATGCCGAGCAACTCGGTCAGATCGATCGGGTCACAGACAGACCGCGGCGGCTTAGCCAGCGTCATGAACTGTGTCACGAGATCCTCGAGACGGTCGACCTCGGAACGAGTCACCTCAATGAAGGACTCCCGAAACTCAACGTCATCCAGACGCATCGGCGCCAGTTCGGCGAAGGTCCGGATCGCCACGAGCGGGTTGCGGATCTCGTGGGCCATCCCAGCGGACACCGCTCTGACGAACCGGAGCCGTTCGGCCTCATCCTCGGCCTTGCGCAACGCATCCTCCGTGCGCAGGTCCCGGAACACGACGCCGGCCCCGTCGTTCTTCCCGCCGGGGCCCTGCAGAACGAACGTGCTGAACGCGACGCGAAGGCCGCTCTCCCCCGATATGTAGGCACCGTGTCTGGACACCGTCGTCCCGTCGCGCAGACCGAGTTGGAGGTTGTCGCGGAGCACTTCAGGCAAGACATCGATGCTCTGTCCAAGCAACTCCTCGCCGGCCATTCCGAGCATCTGACACGCGGCGGGGTTGACCACGGCGATTGCCCCATCGGCCCCCACAGCCACCACACCGCTCTCCAATTCGGTGATGACTTTCTCCGTGCGCTCCTTCTCTGCCACTATCTCGGTCCTGAGCTCGTGGTTCTTGACCGCAATCGCCGCGTGACTGCCCACGTCCTTCAGCAGGTCCATCTCATGGGAGCTATACAGGTCCCGCGAGATCTTCGGCCCGAGGATGATCAGCCCCACTATGTCATTAAGCCACGTCAGCGGCACGATCACGTGGGCGTGGATGCGGACCATCGCGGCAAGCCGGACCTCGACATCTCTCGTGGTGCCGAACCGTAGCAGGTTGCCCGCGTACAGGGGCGTGGTCATGCTGTGCACATCGAGGGCGGCTACCAGGCTCTCAGGCAGCAGTTCGTCATCGCTGTCTTCTCGCCTGTTCTTCAGATACGAGTGTGGGTCGACAGTACCCGCCCTGACGAACTGCCCCCCGGGAGTCCTGAGATACGCGGTAACGAACCGCGGCGCGAAGAACTCCGCGGTTGCCTCGAGCATGGGCAGCAACGCGGACCCCGACAGCGGGGGCTGCACGATAGCCTCTCCCAAGTCGCGCAGCAGCTTGCCTATGCTGCGCCGCTGCTCTTCCGCCGAGCTGACGAACAAGTCCGTGAAGGAGCGGTACAAGCGCCCCAGCGTGGCCCCAAGAGCTCCCCCGATGACGATCCACAGTATCGCGGCCTCCAGGGGGCGGTCGATGAATGCGGGGTCCCATGTCAGGATTCCATACACCAAGGCCGCCCCGACGCCGGCTGCGGTACCCAGGGCCAGGGCGCCTGCCTGAGCGCGCCGAGCCACCGTGGCGAGGTCCCACAGGCTGTGCTTCGCCATCGCGACGGTAACCGTCAGGATGGTGAAGAAGTAGGTCACAACACCCCAGCGCGAGTAGTCGCTGTTGCCCGTCGCCATTGGCAGGACGACATTGATGAACAGGACCATCGCCTGGAAGCCGACGGCCCCCGCGAGCACATAGACCGTCTGAACACGGGCGACGCCATCCAGACGGCGTGACTTTCGCCACAGCGTGACGTCGGCGCTGATCAGCAGCACCATTGAGTAGGCGCCCAGCAACAAGAGCGGCCACCCGAACTCCGCGCTTGGGCCTGTGGGCGTGAGTTCCACGGAGCGAACGACCGCCGGGAGGCTGGCGATGCCGCCCACCACCAACGCCGACAGGTACAGTGTTCGGCGCGCCAGCAGACTGCGGCCTTGAGCGCCCTCGGGGAACACTGAGCAGAAGTCAACGAATGTAGCGAGGACCAGCGCGGACACAAGGTGCGCGATGCGCAGGTAGATGACGGCGCCGGCCACGTCGGAGGCCGAGAGGACCCGGAGAATGACCAGCGCCCACAGGGACACGAGCAAGGCGTGGAGGCACCACATGCGGTTGGCGGACCGACTCGGCGCGCGGGTGTACACCACGAGCCCGAGGCTCGCCGACGCAACGGCGACCGCGATCAGTGCCAACGCACAGAAGTCCATCCCTCGCTCGCCACTCCTCTCATGGTTTCGCCGGACACACCCCGGCCGATCTCACCTGTCCCCCCACCATCCTTGGCGAGGCCTTTCAGCCCCCCTAGGATGCCTGTTCCTGGAACCGCCGCAGGATCATGTGGGCGTTCAGGGCGACCGTATCCACACGGGCCCGGCGCGCCACGTTCGGGACGTAGTCCAGATCGCACTCCTCGTCGGGCGTCTCATAGTTGATCGTGGGCGGGAGGGTCTCGGTGCTGATAGCCATGCAGGACGCGACCGTCTGCATGGCCGCGCTTGCCGCGAAACACTGTCCGACCACCGGCTTGATTGAACTCACAGACACACTGTAGGCGTGCGGCCCCAGGGCCTGCTTGATGCCTCGCGTGTCCGCGAGATCGTACTGCTGGTTGCCGATCCCGTGTGCGCACACGTAGTCGATGTCCGTCGGCTCCACCCGGGCCATCGCCATCGCCCCTCGCAGGCAATGTGCCAGTTCCTCGCCGCTCGGGATCGAGATCAC
>JALGSS010000004.1 GCA_029821745.1 Candidatus Zipacnadia bacterium | reverse complement strand
CGGACGCGCTGGGCCCAGGCGTCACCGTCCGGTTCGAACAGCCAGATGTGCATGGCTGCGCCCAGCTTGGCCTCATGCTTGTAGACCCAGAAGCGAAGCGCCCGGGCATCGGGAGGTACCTGGCAGGCGGCAGTGAGATTGCCCCAATGCGGCGTCTTGTCGGTGTAGATGATGCGCATGGCCCCGCCGTCGCGGGTGAACTCAGTATCGGCGCTTATCTCGGGCGCATTGCCGCCGTCGGCATTGTCCTTCCACACCGAGATGTCATCGAAGTCATGCAGAGGTGCAGCGGACCCCGGCAGCGCGACCAGCACGAGCAGGATGAGGATACGCATAGGTTGATCCATGAGTCCAATGCCTCCGTCGATAGTTGATCGGCAAGCTGCCCGCAAGCGGATGCTCATAGGCCGATGAGCGATAGGAAACTAAGCGCGCCCAGCAACACGATGGACACGAGGGTGATGACGCCCGTTCTTCTCTCGCCGAAGGTGATGGCGTAGATGCCCTTGAGGACGTTGTTGCTCGCCGACGCAACGAGGATCGCCACCGCGGCGACATGAAGCGGCGTGCCGGCGGTTGCGCCGGCCGTCTGGGTTAGGCTGAGTATGAACGGGTCCACATCGCTGATCCCCATCACGGCGGCCAGCGCGTAGAGCCCGGTGTCACCCAGGTACTGACCGGCAAGACGCGTGGCGATGGTGATGGCGACGAACAGCCCGGCGAACAGCAACGCGGACCAGATCTCCAGGGGGTTGCGGTAGGCCTCATCCTCCGGTTCTGCGCTGGCCGTCCGCGGGGGGCGCCCGGCGCTCGCGATCAGGTAACCGGCCGTGGCGCCCACGAGAGACAGGATGACCAGGCGCGGCCCGAGCATCCACCCCAGTCCTGCATTGAACAGCCATAGCAGTATCGCGATGCGCAGGTACATGACGGACGAGGTCAGGGTCATGGCTCCGGCGTAGAGCCGGGGATCGTCGAGTAGGCGGGAGCGCTTGGCGAGGACGATTGTGGTCGCAGTGCTGGAGTAGGTCCCGCCCAGCACCGCCGTCAGCAGTTCGGTGGACCGGCTGCGCAGCAATCGGCGGACGACGTAGCTCGCGTAGGATATGCCGCTGACCGCGACGACGATCAGCCACGTCTTGAATGGGTTGATCTGGAACCGCGTGAAGCCTTCGTTGGGCAAGACCGGCAGGATGACCCCGGCGAGAAGCATGAACTGGACGAGGGTAGCGATCTCCTGGCGCGGAATCTGCGTGGTGAAGCTCTCCAGGGGGGCCTTCGCCTGGAGCAGAAGGAGAATGGCGACGGACATGGCGCAGGCGAGCCAGAGAAACTCGTGGGCGACCAGGGCGCCGACCACGTACACGGCGATGGCGGCGACTTCCGTCGTGGCGCCGTGAGGGCCGTCACGGAGTTTATGGACATACGCCACCACGAGCAAACCTGAGACGGCAAGCAGACCCAGCCCGGTACAGATGGCGTTGCCCGGCGCGATGACGCCGACGCCGTAGCCGATGAGGCCGATGATGGGGAAGGTGCGCACGCCACCGAACTTGTAGACCTCGTCGGACGTGCTGCGCACCTCGCGCTCCCAGCCGATGAGCAGCGCCAGGCCGACGGTGACCAGGACCTGTATGAGGTGATTGGCGTCGATACCCAGTTGCTCGGGCATACGATAGGACCCCGCGTTCCGGCAAGGCTCTTCACGCTCAGAGGGCGTATTCGCCGGCCGGCGCGCAAGTCCCTTGTCGGCTCACGGGGCGCTCATTTCACTTGCGTCGGTCTTGGGCTGAAAAAGCGGCCTGCACCGTTGGCGCAGGCCGCTTCATGTCCGCTCCGAACAGCGCCTTCGGGTCCGGCTTACGCGCCTGCCGGGACGTCCTCGCTCTTGAGACGGGCGATGATGTCGTCCAGGGGCTGCGGGCCGAGGTCGCCCTCTTCCCGCGACCGGAGGGCGGCAGCGCCGGCCTCCTGCTCCTTGTCGCCCACCACCAGCATGTACGGGACCTTCTGCATCTCGGCATTGCGGATCTTGTTGCCGAGAGTGCCGCTGAGCTTGTCGACCTCTACGCGGAAGCCCTCGTCGAACATCCGGGCCGCGATCTGGTCGGCGAAGTCGTTGTTGCGGTCCGTGATCGGCAGGATCGTCGCCTGCACCGGCGCGAGCCATAGCGGGAAGGCTCCGGCGTAGTTCTCGATCAGCACGCCGAGGAACCGCTCGATGCCCGCCAGCACGACGCGGTGCAGCATAACGGGCCGATGTTCCTTGCCGTCCTCGCCCACATACGTGATGTCGAAGCGCTCGGGCTGCGTGAAATCGCACTGAATCGTCGGGCACTGCCAGAGGCGGCCGATGGCGTCCTTGACCTTGATATCGATCTTGGGCCCGTAGAACGCGCCGCCGCCCGGGTCCTCCTCGTACTCCAGGTTATTGGCGTGGAGGGCCTGGATCAGCGCCTGCGTGGCGATCTCCCACTGCTCATCCGTCCCGACCGACTTCTCGGGCCGCGTCGACAGGTAGACCTTGTACTCCGGGAACCCGAAGGTTCTCATCATGAAGGTCGCGAAGTCGATGACGCCCGTGATCTCGTCCTGAAGCTGATCCTCGCGGCAGAAGATATGGGCGTCGTCCTGCGTGAAGCCGCGTACGCGCATCAGCCCGTGGAGCACCCCGGACATCTCGTGCCGGTAGACCGTCCCGAGCTCGAAGTAGCGGATCGGCAGGTCCCGGTAGCTGCGCGTGTGCGTCTTGTATATGAGGATGTGGCCCGGGCAGTTCATCGGCTTGATGCCGTATTCCTGCCCGTCGATCTCGGTGAAGTACATCGGGTAGCCCTGCTGGCGGTGACCCGACGTCGTCCAGATGTCGCTCTTGATCAGATGCGGCGTGCGGAGCAATTCGTACCCGCGCTTCAGATGCTCCTTGATCGAGAAGTCGCAGACGATTTGGCGGAGCATCGCGCCCTTCGGGTGGTAGTAGGGCAGGCCGACTCCGGCTTCCTCGTGGAAGCTGAACAGGTCGAGTTCGCGGCCCAGTCTGCGGTGGTCCCGGCGCTTGGCCTCCTCGATCTGCTCCAGATGCTTCTTGAGCATCTTCTTGTCCGGGTACGCGACCCCGTAGATGCGCGAGAGCATCGGGTTCTTCTCATCGCCGCGCCAGTAAGCCCCGGCGACAGACGTGAGCTTGAACGCCTTGATCCGCGAACTGCTGGGCAGATGCGGGCCGCAGCACAAGTCCGTGAAGCCCCCGTGCGTGTACAGGGAAATGCTGTCGTCCGCTTCGGCGATCTCATTCACGAGTTCGAGCTTGTACGGGTTGTCCTTGAAGAGCTCGCGGGCCTCGTCGATGGACACCTCGCGGCGCTCGAAGGGAATGTCCGCTTTGACGATCGCCTTCATCTCGGCCTCAATCTTCTCGAGGTCCTCTTCACTGAAGGGCTGCTCCACGTCGAAGTCGTAGTAGAAGCCCTCATCAATGGGCGGGCCGATGGTCAGCTTCGCATCGGGGAAGAGGCGCAGGACCGCATCGGCCATGACGTGGGCCGAGGAGTGCCAGTAGACATCCTTGCCCTCTTCACTGTCGAATGTGACGATCTCGATGGCTGCGTCCCCATCTAGGGGCGTACTGAGGTCGACAAGATCTCCGTTGATCTTGCCGGCGACAGCGGCCCTGCCGAGACGCTCACCGATGTTCTGCGCGACCTGAAAGACGGTTGTCCCTCGATCACACTCCATAATTGAGCCGTCTGGAAGCGTTACGTTAATAGCGCTCATCGGGACAACCTCCTTCTTACTTGGAATGTGCAGCGATTTGGCCGATTAGATCGGCCACCAGCGATTGGCAAGATGGTGAGCGCCGATCGCTGCGGCAAGCGCGACGATGATCCCCAGTGGCCACCACAGGATCCATGCCGGCACCCCGAGCGGCCAGGTCAGCATCACACAACCCGCAAAACGGACCATGCCGGCCGGTGTCTCTGCGGTAATCTGGCTGTGCCCCATGCGGCCCGTGGCGGCCGCGGGCGTCTCGGGGTCATAGATCATGTAGAGCGCGGCACCGAAATAGACGAGCGCCGTGACAACAGTCATCACGATTTCGCCGGGCGACGCAGCATCTTCCATCGCGACCACCCCTACGCACAGGCGTGGGAGGCTCGAGTATATCACGGATGATGTGGGGTGTGAAGCAAAGGTGATCTTCGTCGCGCCT
This sequence comes from Candidatus Zipacnadia bacterium, assembly GCA_029821745.1. GTDB lineage: Bacteria > Armatimonadota > Zipacnadia > Zipacnadales > JABUFB01 > JALGSS01. The sequence continues at coordinate 30,922 of JALGSS010000004.1, read as the reverse complement.
GTTGCGCAGAGGTCGGCTGAGGAGCGGCAAAGCGGAGCGGATATCGCGCTATTGTCGGAGGGCTGAGGACAGCAAAAAGCCACGCCCGGAAGGCGTGGCTTTGTTAGTACCAAGTGGTGGGCGCTAGTGGATTTGAACCACTGACCTCCACCGTGTCAAGGTGGCGTTCTCCCCCTGAACTAAGCGCCCGAAGGACCCATAGTATAGCAAGTGGGTCGGGGAGCGTCAAGCCACGGGAAACGTGTGTCTCATGCGCCGCTGATGGGGTCTCGGAGCGGCTCTGGAGGCGCCATTGCCGCCGGCGAAACCGACCCGAACGGATGCCAAACAGCGCCCGCCCGCAGGCAGAGACATCTTGCGCGCCGGGATCCCTGAAGCAGGATTCGGGTCCCGTGGGCGGAACTACCTCCTTACTATGCGCCGTCCCTGATTGCGAGTGAGACGCCCGGTGTTGGAGCCTCATGAACTGAGCCAGATGTCATCCTTCGACGAACAGGCGCTGGAGCGCAAGAAGCGGCGCATGTACCTGTGGGTCGCACTCGTGGCGCTGATCGGCATCGGCGCCTTCGGCGCCCTGGTGGTGTACGCCAAGCAGAGGACGATCTACGCGCCCCACTATGAGTTCCGGTCCGCAGTGAAAGCGGGGGTCACGGAAAAGGAAGTCATTGCCGGTTTCGGGCGGCCATATCGGAGCTACTGGACCCCGGAAGCCATTGGGCGAGTGTTCGCCGGGCGCGGCATCTACGGGCGCTTCGACCGGGATGTCACGAGCGAGGGCGCCCTGCCTTCGGACTTCAAGCGCGTGATGCTCTACCGCACAACGAACGAGCATGCGGAGTTCGTGTTCGTCGGCCAGGACGGGAAGGTCATGATGGTTGTCACGGGCCGCGTCACGCGGGAACTGTGAGCGTCCCCGACCGGCAGGAGATTGCCCCGCCGGGGCGAAGTGATTCAGTCAGAGCGCATCACGAAAGAAGGCGCTGGGAGGCCCGACGGCGCAACCTCCAGCGACCCGAGAGGTGCCACCATGGCGTACGACCGTGATGAGCTGTTCAGACGCTTCGAGAGTCCTGATTCGGCCTTCCGCCCGATGATGTTCTGGGTCTGGAATGGCGAGTTGGAGCGGGGGCGGATCCGGCAGCAGGTCGCCGACATGGCCGATAAGGGCTGCGGCGGCTTTTTCATACACCCGATGGGCGAGAACTTCAGGCTGGGGGACTTCATCCAGGGGCAGTCGCCTCCTTACCTGTCAGACGGGTACTTCGAAGCCGTCCGTCACGCCGTCGAGGCCGCCGATGAGTACGGGCTCTACGCGTGGCTCTACGATGAGGGTGGGTGGCCCAGCGGCACGGCCCAGGGACTCGTGCTGGACGGACACCCGGAGCACGCGGCGCAGGTGTTGCGCTTTGAGATGCGGGATGCCGAGCCAGGCGAGTCGATCCCATGCCCCGAGAAGACTGTGGCGGCGCTCGCCATCTTCGAAGACCACTGGCCCGAGCCGCTGGAGCCGAGCGAGGGACAGGTGCACATGCCCAAAGGGACCACGGGGGTTGTGTTCTATGCCCCTACGCCGGCGCCCCCTCGTGTCAACCTGCTGAGCCATGCCGCCGTTCGGCGGTTCATCGATGTCACCCACGAGCAGTACGCCGAGTGGGTCGGCGACTACTTTGAGACGGTCATTCCGGGGATTTTCACCGACGAGCCGGCCGTGGCGGGACGCGTTGCCGGCGATGAGATTCCGTGGACGCGCGGACTGCTGCGCTCATTCGAGGAACGCCGCGGGTTCGATCTGCGCCCGTTCCTCCCCGTGCTCTTCTCGCAAGGCCTGCTTCGCGGGGACATCGCCCGGCATTTCGACGCCGCGGTGATCTCCCAGATACGCTGCGAGTTCAGCGACCACTGGACCGACCTGTACCAGGAAGCCTATTGGCTCCAGATCAACGACTGGTGCGAATCACAGGGGCTGATCCACACGGGGCACGTCGGCGGCGAGGACAATCTTCTCGACCATGGCAGACACGGCTTCGGGCATTTCTTCAAGACGGCGGGGTCGCTGCACGCCCCCGGGGTCGATGTCATCTGGCGGCAGCTTTGGCCCGGGAAGGACAACTTCGATTTCCCGCAGTTCCCCGCGTCGGCGGCTCACCAAAGACCTGGGCAAGGCGGCGCGATGGATGAAGACAGCCCCTTCGACAATCTCGTGGTCACTGAGACGAACGGCGTGTACGGGTTCGGGCTGACCTTCGAGCAGATGCGCTGGCTCGTGGACTACCAGTGCCTGCGCGGCGTGAACCTGATCGGCCCGATGTCCTACAGCTACGAGACATCAGGCGGGCGCCTGTACCGGACGATGGACAACATTGGCCCCGGGCTGCCGCAATGGGAGTTGTACGAAGGCTTCTCGGACTATGTCGGGCGGCTGTGCACTGCCATGCGCAGCGGTGCGGCGCTTGCGGACATCGCGGTCTACTACCCGATCGAGGCCGCGTGGACCGACCCCGACGGAGACAGCGCAGAGGCCGCATGGGAATCGCTGAAGGCCATCTCTCGGGCCCTGCACGAAGAGCAGATCGCCTTCGACTTCATCGACGGCGAGACGATCAAGGAGGGCACGACAGGCGATGGCGCTCTCGAGACCGAGGGCCAGTTCTACGGGACCATCATCGTGCCCGAGACGCCGGTGATGCCCACTGACGTGGCGGATCGACTGCTGGCCCTGTATAGGGCCGGGGGACGCATCGTGTTTGTCGGAGGCATTCCTCCCGCCAACAGCGACTACGGAGAGAACGAGCGCTACGCCGGGCTGATGGGGGAACTGTCGGCGGCGAGTGTGACCATGGCACGTGAGGAGATTGCCGACTCGGGCGAGGGGCGCGCTGAAGGCCCGGTGGATGCCTTGCGGGCCGGGCGCGGGTGGGAGCAGTCATCGAACGCTGCGTTCCAGAGCCAGGCCGTTGTCGTCGCTTCGGCGACGGAGATCGAGTGGGTCGCCGGTCTGCTCGCCCGTCGCGCCGGCCACTACAATTTCCAGACGGCGGAGGAGGCTCCGGGCCTGCGGATGTGCGTGCGGCAGCAGGGCGATCTCCAGATCGGCTTCCTCATGAACGAGGGCGACGGTGCCCTGAAGTTCGAGTTGGAGTTCGTGGAGTCTGAGCCGAGCGTTCTCGAGCGCTGGATGCCGGAGGATGGCTCGCGGCGGCTATTGGCGGTGCACCGGGAAGTCAGCGAGATCACGCGCGTCCCCATGTCCCTGGCGTCGGGCGAGTCGGCCCTGCTTGTCCTGTCGCCGCTGGGGGACGCAGACGCAGCCCTGGTCTCCGGGGCGCACGGTCCCCGCAAAGCGCCTGAGCCTGTGGTCATTGACGTCCTGGAGAGCCCGCTGAGCGCGCGCGTCGAGAGCGAATACCGGATCATCGACGGTGATGTCTCGATCGGCCGGGGCGACGAGGCAGGCCGGGCCGTGTCGCCACAGCTTGGGCCGTGGGACGAACTTGGCTTGGTGGATTTCTCCGGCTCCGTCGCCTACGAGTTCACGTTCTTCGTCGCCGAGGAATACCTGTCGGGCGAGATCTTCCTCGATCTAGGGGATGTGCGCTACGGCGCCCTCGTGAAGCTCAATGAGTCCGCCCCGCGGCCCTGTCTGTGGAGCCCCTTCGTCATGGAGGTCAGCGGGACTCTGAAGCGAGGGGAGAACAGCCTGACCGTGCTGGTGACCAACACCCTCGCCAACCAGGCGGTGCGCGAGGAGGTCGTCAGTGAGGCGCGGGAGATGGGTTGGTTCAACACCTACTACGAACGCGCGCTGCCGATGATGCAGGAGACGCTCCAGTCCGGCCTCATCGGCCCGGTGAGGCTGTATGTTGAGCGATAAACGAGGTTGTGTTGAAGAAGGGCGATCATGGCGGCTGTTGTAGGGCTGAAAGGCCGGCGGGGTACGAGCCCCCGCCCTACAGTACCGCGCCGGGCGGCCGTTGTAGGGCGCGGGCTTGTACCGCGCCGAAAGGCTCCGTGGGGCCCATGTAGCGCGTCGGTAACGAGGCGCTGTGACACCCACGGCCATGCGTTATGGGTTTTTGACACAACTACAATAGCGGACCCCGGCGGTGGGAACCACTCACCGAGTCGGGGGGAGGCACTGTCTACCCATGATATATGGTGACGCTCGGACCGCCCTGCTGATCGTCTTGCTCGCGCTTTGCGTGATGGCGTGGGGGCTGTGCGCCGATTCGGCTGAGCCGGCACGGCGTATTGGCGTGCGTGTACTGAAGACGAGTGAAGAGGTCCTCAAGACGACGCCTGCGATCACCTTCGTGGGCGACGCGGCCGGCTGCGCCCTTTGCCCGGACTACCACGGGACGAACCCGACCGAAGCGTACTTCGATGTACTGGTTCCCGCGGGCGTTGACCTGCCGACGTTGCGCGTTGCCTGGGACGGCGCGACCGTCGAGAAAGTCTACGTCGGCCACACGCGGGTGCCGTTTACGGTCGACGGCGAAGCCGTGGAGTTCCGGCTGGCTGATGACCTCCGGGTTCCGTATGCCATGCATACGAGTTGGGCCGACGTGCCCTCGTGCCGGCTCACCTACATGCACAAGCCCAGTTGGCGGCGATCCGGGCCCCACCTGGACGCGCCCTGGCATGATGCAGCCGCGCGTGCCGAGGGGAATCTGATGTTTGGGGCTCGCGAGGTGTTCCGCGACCTGAACATCACTGATGACCGCCGCGACTTCGATGGCACCATCCACATCGTAGGCTACGAAAACACGTTCCCTCGGCGGATGTCCGGAGGCAAGCCGTATGGGCACTCCGACTTCCCCGCGCACCTGCACCTTTTCCTCGTCTTGTCACCGGGGTGGCGCATTCGGCAAGCGACGCACTTCTACATCGCTCCCGACGGTTCACTCACGGGGGAATGCCGGTGTTCGCCGAGCGCGTGCGACGACCCCCCGGCCCGTTACGGGAAGGGCGAGTTCAGTGAGCAGCGAGACTTCGAAGGACGCACGGCGTTCCTGGTCGGCGTGAGCGAAGAAGGGTTCCTGGCGATCCGGCGCGGCGATGAGGCCTACACTGTGCGCCCACCGTTCGGCTCCGTCTCTTTCGCCCGGGGAGTGGACATATATAAAGGCGGCACGCGGATCGCGAAGGTGGCTGTGGAGGACGACTGCCGTGCCGGGCGAATGACGATCAGGCGAACGTACTACGACAACGGCGCGGCGCGACGCGTGCACGAAGACGTGCTAACCTATGACCCGGACCTGGGAACTGAGCTCTCCCGGGAGACGCGCGAACAACCGGTGGCTCCGTGACACCGGGGCCCCAGACTGCGGGTGGCGCACCGGCGGAGGTGATCGCGATAGTCAATACTCCAGTCCTGAAGTTCGGCGGGTTGACGCTCCAGGGGAAGCAGCGCTTCGGGCCGCACGAGGCAGAACTGCTAGAGGAGTGCCGCCGGGCCGACAGCGTGAATGGTGTCTACCGGTTGATCGAACTGCGGCGCAACGAGGCCCGGGCCGAACGCCTGCGCGAGGTCGCCGCAGACTTCATCCTCCCCCTGAAACAGCAAGGGTGCGTGCCCGTTGTGGTCGTGTCCGCTTTCGACTGGGCCACCGACAAGCTGCAGCAGTTGGCGGCGTGTGTCCATGCCGAGCCCAACGACCGGGAGTACGCGCGGCTATTGATGTCCGGCGAACTGCGGGCGAGTTCGGCGCTGGCGATGGTACTGGAGTGCTTTGATTGCCCTGCGAACTCGTTGACCGGCCGGGAAGCCGGGGTCCGAACGACCCCGCAGTATGTCGACGCCCTGATCGAGCAGGTGGACCCTACCAACGCCAGGCGGTTGATTGAACGGGGCGTGATCCCGATCGTTGCGGGCTTCCAGGGCTTCTTCCTCGACGAGAGTACCGGGCGCGAGGACGTGGCGATCCTGGGCCGTGGGGGCTCGAATCTCACGGCCGTTGCCATCGCGGACGCGCTTGGTCAGACCGAGTGCACCATGCTCACAAACGTTGACGGCCTGTATGACAAGGACCCTAATCTGCACCCGGACGCCCGGAAGATCGAGGCAATCGGCGCTGTGGAACTGCTAGGCTGGCACCCGTTCCCGCAGGTGATCCAGCGAGAGGCGGTCCTGTACGCCTGCGAACGGCAGGTCGACATCTGGATTCGGGACGGCTTCGACCCAGACCTGCCGGGGACCCGAATCACCTGCCGAGATTGAGCCGCGCGGCGGGGGCAATCTGCGGGCATCCCCGTCGTCCCTGAAGGTGCTCGATTCTTTTTCCGAACGCGGGAGGTCCTTTGATCGCGTGCGGTGAACCAGCCCAAGGAGTTCCCCTACTACGGGAGCGAGTGCGACGCCAACAGCGTGAGTACCGTGGCCTGCGGGATCGCGATTCTCGGGGTGGCGAATGAGCTGGTGGCGCGGCAGTGCGGCTCCCTGCGGGCATGGGTCTGTCGGGACGCGAATTCGACAGGCGTGTATTGCAGGTCGAGCCGCGTCCTTGCCAACGTTTTGGGGGCTATGTTATAATCGCCGCGTTTTCAGATTCGACCCAAGCGGGCATGGAATCTGGTCAGGGGCTGGGCCTCACTATTTGGGTGGTCGGGCGTGTCCATCGCGCACAAGAGCACGTGAGCACGCGGTTGCGTGTGCGCGTTCCTTTTTGCATGAGTAACGGTCGCAGGCGGGTCGGTTCCTCCGGCGACGTTAGTTGCACTTGTTGTCGCCTGTGCTGTCGGTCAACGCACGCGTGAAGTCGGCACTGTAGCAGTCGTCAAGGAGTGATCGTGTTGCACAAGGGCCACGCCCGATCCTTGGGCATCCCACTGCTGGTTGCGCTGGCCGTCTGTGCAGGGCTAACGTTCGCCGTTGATGCCACATCCGCGCCGTTCGCGCCGATTGGTGGCGCCTCGACTGCGCACTACGACGCTCTGGGGCGCGTGAGCCACCACCAGTATATCGGGGAGTTCCTGCCCCCACGCCCCGGGCGCGTGGGCACGGCCCAGGGCTCTGGGCCGGTACCCGACACCGACCTCACGCCCACTGCGGAGGTCTCGCAGGAGCGCGACCCGAACGGCTCGCCCAGTGTCTTGACCAACCGCGTTGTCTTCAGCAGCAACGGCGTGGATGAAGACGCAGATGCTCGCATCGACCCGACTTTCCCCGAGGACCCCACCTTCGTCGCCGACTACAATATCTGGATCATGCGCCCGGACGGTTCGGAGCAGGTTCAGCTCACCGACAGGCCCGGCGACGAGATTGAGCCCTCGTACAGCCCCGGCGGCAACGTTGTCGCCTATGCCGGGAATGAGACCGGCAATTGGGAAATCTACGTCTTCGAGGTGCGCAGCCCCAACGTGGTCCAGTGTTTGACCGATAAGCAGGCCACGGGCTTCGACAAGCGCCACCCGACCTGGAGCCCCGACGGCAACTCGATCGCCTACCAGTGCAATGTCAACGGCAACTGGGACATCTTCACGCTTCCGGTTGCCGGCGACCTGCCGCAGACTCAGGTCACATTCGCGCCCACGGACGACACCGCTCCCGCATGGGTGCCGAACAGCTCTGCCGCCGGAGGCCTGAGCGGCAACGCGATCGCCTATACCGCGACAGTCGGTGCGACGACCCGCATCCATCGCGTGGACGCCAACACGCTGGATGACGAGGCCATCACTGACGGTCGCGGCGACGGCCTCGCCAGCGACCGCGACGCCGCCTGGAGCAAGGACGGCGCCTTCCTCGCGTTCTCCAGTAATCGCCTGATGGACGGAGATACGCAGTACGACTACAACATCTACCGCATGAATGGCGTGGGCGAAATCACGACAGGCGTCGAGGCCCAGCCAGTCTCCAACAACGATGTCACTGACACGACCGACGACTTCGATCCCAGTTGGTCGCCGCTTCCCGCCGATACGCAGGAGCCTATGCGGCTGTACTACGAGTCTGAGCGCGCCGATGCCGCAGGCACCGAGTGGGACATCTGGGCGACCGTCTACCAGGACATCGACCCACCAATGGTCAGCGGCCTGCCCTTCACGACCGCCGGTGACGAGAATGCCCCCAAGGCGCGGCTGTTCACGCCCGGCAGCGACGTCTACTTCCATGTGAACGTGTTCGATAAGGATACGGGCGTCGAGCGCGTCTTCGTTAACATCAAGGACCCCGACATCAAGGTTTGGGACCCGAACTACCCCGACGGTCGGCCCTGGACCGGCACGCAACAGTGGGATACATCCATTGATGGGGTCCAATTCCACGAGTGGGACTACCAGACAATTGTCCCCGGCATCGAGTTGTTCGACGATGGCGACCCGCAGCACGGCGATGCCGTGGCGGGCGACGGAATGTTCGGCGGGATGTGGACTGTGCCCGCGAACCTCGTCAGCGACTTCGTCATCGACGTCATTGTCTTCGATGTGACCGGCAACTGGCAGAATTACGACAGTCTGCACGGGTTCACGAGCGAGATCTTTAGCCCGAAAGCCAACGTGCTGTTCGTGAACGATTACTGCGAGGGCCAGCACTTCATCTACGAGTTGGGCTTCGGGCGCAACAACGACTTCTTCTCGGGCTGGTATGTAGAGAGCTTCTACCTGTACAACCCGAGCCATGATGGCAGCCCCCTCAGCAATCCGCCGCTGAACACGATAACCCCGACCTGGGGCGACATTGATCTCCACAGCATCTGGGGCTACGCCTTCCGCAACAACGTCCAGAGCGATGATCCCGACGTGTGGCGGATTATCTGCCGCGGCCCGGTCCCGCCGGGTGTGTACACCTATTACTTGCCCACGGTGGAGTACCAGCTCGAGCCGCAGGAGGCCGTCGACGACCCCGAAAACGCTGCGCCGAGCCGACAGGTGCAGGTCGCTAACCGGGCGGTCATCTGGGCTGCTCCGCACACCGGCGATGTCTGGGTCGGGCAGGCGTCCGGCTCCATCGTTGACGCGGGCACTCAGGCCGACCTGGGCCTGTTCCTGGACCGCGGCGGGCGTGTCATGATCAGCGGCATGGACATCGCGTGGGCGCTGACCATGAACGGAACGATCAGCAACGACTTCCTCAGGCGGTACCTGAAGGCGAGCTTCGTCTCTGACAGTCTATCGGCTGCGGGGACAGCAGTCATGGGTTGGGACCTCACCGGGCTGGGCGGCGATCCGGTCACGACCCAGACCTTCGGGCACTACCCGGGCGATGAGCAACCTGACGATCTCTCTACGCCGGAGGGCAATCCCGCCTTCGACCGAGGGGCGCCTGGCGGTGCGACCCCCACGTCCCACGACGCCCACGACTGGTCATGGTACCCGGACGTGATCCGGCCCGAGACCGGCCCGGATATCTTCCCGATCTACTCCTACGACGCCGGTGGCGTCGCTGGTGTGCGGTACGAAGACCGCACCACGACGGCCCGCGCCGTCTATCTCGCCTTCGGGTTCGAGTCTATTCACCGTGGTTACAACACGACGGTCGGCTGCAAGAACCACCGGAGCCACCTGATCCACAACGTCCTTTGCTGGACCCGCACCGGAGGGTTCCGTGGGCAGGTCATCGCTATCGATGACGGCAAGCCGATTACCGATCCCAACCCGGTGGTCCTGATTTGGACAGGCACCAACCCGATCGGGAGCCGCGACCGAACGCCGGACTACGCGGTGCGCTGCCAGGACGACGGGCGCTTCCGTCTCCAGGGCGTGCCGTCAGGCGTCTACACACTGGAAGCCATCCGTCCCGGCTACGAGATCGACCACCGAGACGGCGAACTCACCCACGGTGGCTGGGAGCCCAATATCCTGAACTTCGCGATCAGTCGCAGCCGGCCGGGCGTTGTGGCCGGTATCGTGAGCTCCGAGGCGACTGACGAGCCGCTCGGGCGCGTCGACGTGACCGCCTACGAAGTGCCGGAGGAAGAAGAGGATACCGACGGGACCGTCGTCACGGCGCAGATAAGCGGCGAGGAGCCCGTCTGGGGAGATCTGGTTCAGGCCGGCGCGACGTCCACGGCTGTGGACGGCTCCTACAAGATAGAGAACCTGCCGCCGGGCGACTACTACGTGCGCGCGGACGGCTCGACAATCGGGTTCGGCGAAGCGTGGGAGCAGATAACGATCACCGCCGGCAGCACGACGACCCTCGACCTCAAGCTGCCCGCAGCCGATGGCGCACTTTCCGTGACCGTCCTTGATGTCGAAACGACTGACGGGATCGGCGCCGCGCTGGTCGAAGTGCAAAGCAGCCTCGGCGTGGTGATCGCCACCGGGACGACGAACAACAATGGGCTGGCCGAGTTGCAGATCCAGCCTGGAACCTACACGGTGTACGCGAGCGGCCCCGGCTACAAGCGCTCTGACGGAGACACGGCCCTGGTCGCCTCGACCCAGACCACAGAGCTAGGGATCGCGCTGCAGGGCGAGGAAGACGGCGAGGCCGTGACCGGGAAGATTGTCTCGGCGACCACGGGTGCGCCGGTCGGCAACGTGCGAGTGGACCTCCTGGTCAACGATGTTGTCCAGCAGACGGTATTCAGCACGGACACGTTCACAGAGCCCGGCGGCGGCCAGGCGGGCTACAACTACCAGTTCGTCGATGTACCGGCCGGACAGGTGACCGTGCGTCCGGCGCCAATCGGGTTCACGGCCGTTCCGGCGGAACGCATCGTGACCGTGATCAGTGCGGCGATAGTGGCCAACATCAACTTCTCGCTGGATAGTCTGCACGTATTCCCTGCAGGTCTGCAGATGATCTCGGCCCCGTACAACTACACGGGCAGCGACGCTGCAACGGTCCTCAACGTGACGCCGGCCTTGAGCCTGAAGCTGGCCGCGTGGGAAGCCTCGCGCCAGCGATACCGGACCTACCCGCAGGCACCGGCAGACCAGATTCGCCCTGGCATGGGATACTGGGTCATGCTTGATACGGCCAGCGATGTGACCTTGCCGGGCGCTGCCGCGCCAGACCCGACCGGCATCGCTCTGGGCGCCGGCTGGAACATCATCGGCGATCCGTTCCCCTCACTGATCGACTGGTACTCCGCGACGGTCGAGAACGCAGTGGGCGTTACGCTGAGCATGAACGAGGCTCTGTCGGAAGGGTGGATCGACGGCGGCATGTTCGCCTACGTGCTCGGCGGCTACCAGAACACGGCGGTCTTCAACCCGTGGGTGGGTACCTGGGTCAAGGCGAACGAGGCGCTAACGCTCTACATCAGCGAGCAGGCAGGCACGCTGGCCTCGCCGGCAGAAGCGAAGGCGGCTGTGCGCACGCCGGAAGACGGCTGGCTCGCCTCCATTCGGACCACGGTCGATGGCATGGTCGACACGTCGACATACTTCGGCGCTGCGAAAGGGGCATCATCCGCCCACGATGCGGGCCTTGACATGGCGAAGCCGCCGGTGGCCGAGTTCGGACCTTACGTGTACGCGGCCCTCGGCAGCGGCCCCCAGGGAGCCCACTCGGTGGATGTGCGTTCGGCGGGCGACACCCGGTCGAGTTGGCGGCTGACGGTGGACACGAGCCAGACGGGGTCCGATGTGACCCTCCAGTGGCCCGACCTCGGTCTCGCGCCGACCGACGTGAAGCCCGTGCTGGTAGACCTGGCGACGGCCAAGCGGACGTACATGCGGACAAGCACGGGCTACTCCTTCCGTGCGGGCGATGAGCCGCGTGCCTTCGATATTATCGTCGCCGCCGATGCGACCGGTGCTCTGGCAGTGACTGGGGTCACCGCGCAGCAGACGAAGCCCGGCGGGGCGGCGATCGCCTATACGCTCTCGCACGACGCGGCAGTCGATGTCGAGGTGCTTAACATCGCCGGGCGCGGCATTCGCTCGGTCGTCTCGGGCGAGCCCCAGATGGCCGGCACCAACAGCGTGGTCTGGAACGGTCTGGGCGCCCATGGTACCCGCGTCCCAAGCGGCCGGTACCTTATCCGCATTACGGCCAAAGACGCTGAAGGGCGCGCGGCCCAAGTTGTCGAACCTCTAAGCTTAGGACGGTAGAGAATCGGGGTCCTTGGACCCCAGTTCTAGACGGGTCGGAAGACGGCATTTGACAGCCTACCAAGGCCGGTGGCGTACTGCTCCGGCCGGGGCAGGTGCAGTTTACAAAGCGAAAACTTGTGTGCTATACTGCGGGGCCGTTGCTCCGGGGTATTAGTCGAGACCTCCTGGGAGGGAACCGACCGTCATGCGGCGACCGCACCACGGCAATGCAAATGCCTTCATCACGCCGACAGCCACGCTGCTACTGGTGCTCTGCCTGTGGGCTGCCTTCGTTCCCGCAGCCCATGCGCAGAAGATCAGCGAGGCGATCTCTGTCGCAGTTGTCCCCTTCGCCGACCGTGCAGGCGGAAGCGAGATGACTGCCAATAAAGCCACCGACGCAGCTGCCCTCGCCCTCGACGAATCGCAGGAGTATGTGGTGTCGACACGTGCGGATACCCGGCGCGAGATGCAGACGCTCGGGATTGTGGCCTCGGAGTCCGCGCGTCACAGCGTCTCCAAGGAACAGATGGTCAGGCTGGGCGAGCACCTGCGCGTCGAGAAGGTAGCGACTGGCTCCGTCGACCACCTGAGTATCGACAAGAGCGGCCGCGGTCGATGTGTGCTGACGATCCGTCTGCTCGACATCGCTACCCAGGAGTACCTCGATGGCGCGACCAGCGACTATACGACACGGGCGCTGCCCGGGTGGCAGGGGGAAGAGGCTACCGTTATCAACGAGGCGCTTCGGTCGGCTGCGGAACAGTGCGTCCGGACTATCCAGACCAGCCGGACGCCCCGCGGAAACATCGACATGGTCGACAACACCGGGACGATCGTCGTCAACCTCGGCGCGCGCGATGGTGTCGAGGTCGGCAAGGAACTCCTCGTTGTCCGTGGCATCTGGAACTCCGGCCTTGAGCGCGTTGTGCTCCAGAAAATTGGGGTCATCGAGGTCAGCGCGGTAGAGATCAATGACTGCCGCTGCAGGCTGACGAGCGGCAGCATGCCCCGGACTGCTGACAAATGCTACGTGATGTACCGCCCCAGCAACACGATTGCGAAGGCCGTGAAGAGGTCGAAGCTGAAGCGGACCACGCGCGTCCTCGCTGCGTTGGGACTCGTTGCGGGAATCTATGCAACGGCCACGGGCGATGACAACCAGAGCCCGCCGGGAGTCTCCGTGTTCCTGACGCAGGCAGCGCCGGGATCGGAGCCACGCATTGCAGTTGAGGCGGAGCCCGGAAACCTGCCAGGATCGACCAAAACCCATGCCTGGCTTGTGTTCCGCGGCGAAAACGCAGGTTTCCTGTCGCAGGTTGACAACAACAACCACCTGGTGGCAGCCGTCCAGGGCGGCAAGCTGGCCAACTTCGAGGACGACCCGACATTCACTGTCGACCTTGAGTTCGAGCTTGAGTTCAACTATCTAGACAACGAAGGCGAGGAGGAAGACGGCGACGTCGATATCACCTACAACCATCTTCCTCTTGTGGCGGGGCGCTCGTACTACTACAAGCTGCGACGCATCGTCGATCCGGGATTTGTCGACCTGCCCACGGCGGCCAGCGGGCAGGTGACGCCCCCCGTACCTGTCGACGTGAGCTTCGACATTGATCCTCCGGAGTCTCTGGGTGAGCCGAGCGATCCCGCCGGGCCTGTGACGTTCTTCTTCCCAGGCCAGCCGGAGACGCCATCCGACGGGAACTCGACAGTGGATCCGCGCGCGGGGAAAACAACGTTCCGGTGGACGCCCTCTCTGGGTGCCGACGAGTACATGGTCTTCATCTACGACAACCCTCAAGCGGTGGGTAACCCCGTGAAGCAGAGCCCGAGACTTAGCAGCACTTCGAGCACGACGACGATGAACTGGGCGCTGAACATGACCCTGGCATCGGACACCGAGTACTACTGGTTCGTCGGTGCGAGGACGTCCGGCGAGGTGGCGCCGCTAGTGCGAAGCAACGGGAGCCGTGGCTGGGTAATGAGCGAGCCGTTCCGGTTCCGAACAGCTCTGCTGCCGCCTGTGAACCCGTCCGTGGACGGCGGGAAGCTCCAGCCGTCCGATCGCGGCGGCATCTTCGGAGAGCGTCCCCTCGGCCGCAGGCCGTAATGCGGGCCGACGCCTGGGGAGTGTGGTGGCTTTGTGGCGCATGTTGGCAGCAGTGGGAGTGGTGGTGTGCGTCGCGGGTGGCGCTGAGGAATGGGCCGTAGCCGCGTACCTTGACGGCAGAGGCGATCTTGCGCAGGACGCAGCATCGCACGCCCAGGCACTTCTCGGCGCCGGCAGTGGCGTCGCGGTTGGGGTCGAGCTGCTGAGCGACACGCAGGGGCTTGAGGCGCGCCGGGTTTGGCAGTCGGCCGGCGAGGACGAAACGAGGGGCTGGCAGCCGGTTAGGGCCACTGACGCAAACGGCTTTCTGCGCTGGGTGAGGGATCGCGCGGGCGGGGCTAACCTGCTGGTTGTCTTCCTTGGGCATGGTCTGGCAGCTCGGACCGGCTCAGAGGTGCGCGAAGCCGCCGCCCGGATGCTCGTGGGGCCCAGCGGGGATGGGCTGAGGGCCCGCGAACTGGGCCAGGCCTTGAGGGACGAACTACCGAAATCAGATGCGCGCTGCGTCGTCGTGGTTCTCGAAGCGTGCTTTGGCGCGGGGCTGGAGACAGTGCATGAGCTGGCCGATGCGGCGGACTACTTGATCGCTGCGCCGTGGGAAATCGCGAGCCCGGGACTGCCCTGGGACCGGCTGGTGCCGACGTTGAGCAATGTGCACGCGACGGAATGTGCGGCGCTGACGCAGTGGCTGTGCGGTGGCTTCAGCGACGTGCCGCGCGGGGCGCGGACAGCCCGGTGTCCGCTGACGATCTTTGATCTTTCGAAATACGACGAGGCGAAGGCCGCGTTGGGTGCTGTGTGTGCGGCTGCCCTGAGAGACAAGACGAGCGCCTTGGAAGCGTTGCGGTGGGCAGAGACGAGTGCTGGATCGGGCGTTGGCGCGTGTGGACTGGTGGACGCGGAGGGGTTGGCCACGAGCCTGGTGTTAAGAGCGCGGACCAGTGAGTTGAGACGGGCGGCTGAGCGGTTGCGAAGCGCCTTGGAAGGGTTGGCGAGCGGGCGAGCCGGGGTCGGCGAGGCGGAGCATGATAGCGCAGGGGTGACGCTGTTTCTTCCGGGCGACCCAGGGGCTACTTCGAAGGGCTATGAACGAAGCAGCCGTCTGGCGCGAGAGACCGGCTGGGCGCGGGTCGCCGGGATGTATCTACGACACATTGCCGAGCAGGCCTCCGGGCCTGGGTCTGGATGAAGAAACGTCCTTAGTGTCGGCCTTCGTGCCCGATAGTCGCAGTAGGTCGTTCCATTGCATGGCGAGCACAACGCGGGTCGATTGTCGGCGTGTGTTGGCGCGCTGAAGTGCCAGGAGGAGGCAGAAACGTGAGACGTGTCGGCCAACGAAGCAGCTACTTTCGCTCCCCAGTGGCCAGCCTCATCGTTCTGGCGACGCTACTGTTCGCCTCGCAAGTCTGCGCCGAGCAGGTGCCCGCCGGCTGGTACGATTTGGCGGGTCCCTTGCGCGATGCCGCAATGGGGAGGACGACCGTCGGGGCCGGCACCGTAGGAACGACGAGCGCCGGCCTTGTGCAAGTTGAGGTCCTCTTCCGGAGCCCTTCGGACGCGTATCGCATCAATCTTGCGCAATACGGCGCGACGGTTGAATTCCGACGCGACGTGCGAGCGCAGTGTCTCGTGCCTCCGAGCAGCCTTTTGGAGATCGCGGCACTGGCCGAGGTCGCGCAGGTGACGCCTCCGGCCGCAGTTATCCCGTGCCAGGGCTTCGGCGCGACGGTCAGCGAGGCCGTGCAGCGCACCAACGCGTCCGCAATGCACTTAGCCGGCTTCCGGGGAGCACAGGCGAAAGTCGCTATCATTGACCTTGGTTTCGCGGACCTGGCCAATGCGGAGGTCCCCGCCGGCGCACAGGTTGTTTCACTGCGCACTGATCAATCGACGACCGCCAATCGACACGGAACCGCCATGGCGGAGACCGTGATGGACATGGCCCCGGACGCCGACCTGCTCTTGGTCGCCGTGGACACTCCGATGTCGATCGAGTCGGCTGCGAACTTCGTCGCGGGGCAGGGGTGTGAAGTCGCCGTCATGGGTCTGGTTGTCGTTGAGGGCCCGTACGACGGATCACATTCACTGGCCCGAGCCGTCGACAGTGCGACGGCCACCGGGATGCTCTGGATCCAGGCCGCCGGGAACCTCGCCGAGCGACACTGGGCGGGGACGTACCGGGACACC
Organism: Candidatus Zipacnadia bacterium; assembly: GCA_029821745.1. Taxonomy (GTDB): domain Bacteria; phylum Armatimonadota; class Zipacnadia; order Zipacnadales; family JABUFB01; genus JALGSS01. Next base: position 14,643 of record JALGSS010000004.1, on the reverse strand, counting down.
GACGGGAATGCCGTCCACGAGTTCGACAGCAACGTGGAGGGCATCAACCTGGACGTGCAGACGGCCGGCACGGTTGACGCGTACCTGAGTTGGTACGAGACTGGTGGCCCCCAGACGGGCCAGGACTACGACTTGGTGCTCACCGACGCCCAGGGCGCCATTGTTGCGCAATCCGCAGTTACGCAGAACGGTGACGACCCGCCCCGGGAGCGCTTGCAGGCCGTAGTGGCCGCCGGCGTCTACAGCGTGCAGATCCACCGGATCGCGGGGGACCCACTGCAACTGGACAATTTCCAACTGTTCATCCCTGACTACGACATTGCTCCCGACACGTTGAGAGTTCCCGAGTCCAGCTTCGCGACGCCTGCCGAAGCAACCGGGGCCTTCACGGTGGGGGCCGTTCGTGGTTCGGACGTCGATACGACGCCCTACAACTTGGCTACCGTGGCGGTCGACGTAATCGAGCCCTTCAGTTCGCGCGGCCCGACGCTGTCCGGCCTAGTCAAGCCCGACCTCGTTGCTCCTGACGGTTGCCGGACCAGCTTTGAGGCCGTTGGAGCCACCCCGATCAGCGAGGGTGGCGACTGGATTTCCCCGGCCGCATTCGGGACGTCCTTCGCCGCTGCGCATGTGGCCGGTGCCGTCGCGGTACTGCTGAGCGAGGACCAGACGCGGTCCAAGAGCGAACTGGTCGACGCGCTGATCAGACTGGCAGTGGCCGTGCCTCCGCCGCCTGAGACGCAGTTGCCGCTCCCCAACTCGACGTATGGGAACGGCCGCGTAAACCTGCGCGTGGGAACGGACGTGGCAAAGCCGGTGGGTGTGATCACGTACCCTCGTAGCGGCGACACCATCAGCACGACAGAACCAGTGATCACCGCTTACCTGTCGGACGAGGGCAGTGGGGTCGAGCCGACGAGCATCGCCCTGACACTTGATGGCGAACTCCTCAACGGCTGGGTGTTCGACCCTCAGACCGGCATCCTGACGTACCGCGTCGCGCAGCCAAACCATGAGCCATTGAGTCGCAGCAGCCACCAGATCGCTCTGGAGGTCAGCGACTTTGAGGGCAACAAGTCGGATCAGGCCGTGGTGAGTTTCCGCGTGTCGCCGCCGACGGTGGACGCGGGGTTGCACATGATCTCGCTGCCCTTCGGCCAGTTGGCCGACTCGAGACCTAGCGTCATCTTCGGGCTGCCGCTGAGCAACATCACGATCGTTCGATGGCTTCCGACAGACGCGACAGTCGGGAACAAGTACCACTGGTGGGGCGGTCCAGCTCAGGTTCAGGACCAGTTCGCCAGCTTCGAGCCCCTGGACGCAAGGGAGCCGCCATACGTGGTCAGCGATCCCCCGGCAGGGCTCGGGTACTTCCTGAGAATACCCTCGCCGGCGATCCTGAATGTGAGCGGCTGGAGCCTGTCCGACCGCGTCAGCTACGACATTGAGCTCAGCGTGGGATCGACGTTGCCGCGCGGCTGGAACATGATCGGCTGCCCCTTCCCCGATCCCGTAACTTGGGGCGGAGCGGAATTCATCACAGACGGGGTGCGACAGGACGTAAGGGACGCGATTGATGACGGTGTAACCGACGGGATCCTGTTCGGCCTCAAGCGGGCGGGCAATTCCTTCTACTACGACTTCCTCCCGGATCCCCTGGCGGGTTCGCTGAAACCCTTCGAGGGCTACTGGGTGCACGTGCTGAAAGACACAACGCTACGCGTCTACAATAGCGTGATCACAGCGGGCGCCACGGCCCCGGTTGCGAGCGCCGCGGAGAAGCCGAGCGAGAGCTCGTGGACGCTCAAGTTTGGCGCGAGCATCGCGGGAGCACAGGACCCGGCGAACTACATAGGGGTCGCTCCGGCAGCCACCGACGGCTATGACGTGGCGGGTGACGTTCCTGAGCCGCCGGCGCTTTCGACGCCGGTCAAGGTTTACATCCGACACGATGATTGGGGCGTGCAGTCCGGCGCATACGCCAAGGACGTCCGCGGCCTCGTAGGCACGGCGCAGCAGTGGGATGTCACAGTTGAATGTGCGTCGGCCGGCGCTGATGTGACCGTCGCGTGGCCTGATCTGAACGCCACCGTACCCGCCGGCGTCGTCCTCACGCTAACCGACAAGGACGGGGGCAACGACGTGTTCATGCGGACCGTTGCCGGCTATACCTACCGCGCATCGAGTGCGGAAGACGTGAGGCACTTCACGATCACCGCGCGCCCGGCTGACGGCAGGGCGTTGGTCTTGACGAATGTCAGAACTCAGCAGGCCCCCGATGGGGCCGTCCGACTGTCCTACGCGGTCAACTGCGCGGCCCAGGTGAGTGCCGAGGTCCTGAACATTGCGGGGCGCAGCATCAAGCAACTCGGCGAGACAGCCGCTGCACCCGGCGTTACGCAGACCCTGACCTGGAACGGGGACAACAACAGCGGCGTGAAAGTGCCGGCGGGGCGATACATGCTCCGCTTGGCGGCACGAACGGCAGACGGTCAGGCAGCGCACTCAGTGAGGACATTCCAGGTGGGACGCTAGAACCCAGCCAAATGGCAGCTGCAAAGGATACATGCCCAGTGAAGAGAGCTACGACATGCATGCGGCAGCTGGCGAGAGGAGCTGACCCACTCGTGCAGGACAACCGAGCCGCGTTCGCCCGGTGGAACCTGATTTGCGCGCTGGGCGTCAGTCTTGCCATTCTAACCGGTATCGGCTTGACGCCTGTCTGCGCCCAACGGAACGTCGTCGAGGTCTCACACCCGGGCGGACTGATGACCGTTCAGGTGGAAGACGCAACCATCTTCAGTTGGCTGGATGGGGCGAATGTGGAGCAGTGGCAGCGACCGTCTGGTCGGTTCCGCCTCGTGACTGGTGGGCAATCGCCTCTGGGCGGGAACCCCATCAAGGTGGGCGACGAGAAACGCGCCGTGGCGAGCGTGATCAACGCCGGCCTCGCCGGTCCGGCAACCAATTCCCCGACGTGGGACGAGTTTACGTCGAAACTGACGATTTCGGTGGATGGGCAGCCGTACGACCTCCATGTGCTGGGGGCGGGCGAAGACGAGCAGCAGGGCGCGGCGATCAACTACTGGCCTGTCCCGCCGCAGGCCGGCACCCGAGACATCTGGGGCATCGGGCGCATCCCGATCGACACCACTGACCCGAACACCGCAACGGAGTACATCGACATCGAGCATCGGTGGACCCTCGTGCACGATGCAGTGCGCCTGGAGTACACCGTGCGCAATGAGACTGGGCAGACTCACGCCGTCGGCATCCGCCCAATGATCGATGCTTCCTTTGGCCAATGGACCCGAGATGGTGGCACGATCGTCCTCCCGAGCGGCGAGCAGATCCTCAGCGAACGCGCGATCCCGGACGCCGTTACCGGTATCGTGCCAGACAGTTGGGTGGCGTTTGATCGGCTCGACAACCCGACCGTGATGCTGGGTGGGACCCTTGAGAGCGATGACGTCTATAGCCCCGGTACGGCGAACACGGCCGCAGGGAAGCCTGACGAGATCAGTTGGGGCCGGCTCATGGGCATCGGTGGGGACGCTCAGTGGGACTTCGTCGCGAACGCAGGGATCGGCCTGGAGGGCGAGGACTGGGCCTACGCAGTGAGATGGGACGAGGAAGACTTGGCGGCGGGACGGTCTCGGCGCTACGTAACCTACTTCGGCATGGGATCTGCCTCCGTTGACTTCGATTCGCCGTACGCACTGGCGGCTTACAGCCCCATCAAGTTGCAGGTGCGCGAGGGGGATGATCCCGGGACGCCCATCGTGGAGCGCTTCTATCTCACTGACACCGACGGCCAGTCACCATTCCCCGTCTATGCGTACGCGGACAACTTCAGCCCGTCGCCGCTCGTCGACGCCAGTGTGCGGATCAACCTGCCGGACGGCTTCGAGCTGGACCCGCCGACCCAGTCGCTGAGCAAATCACTGGGAACGCTTGCCCGGAATGATCTGCGGCGCGTAGAGTGGACCCTCCGTGCGACGGTTGCGCGGCCGGGAGTCGATGTGATCCGGTTTACGGGCCCGAACGGCAAGACGGTCGAGCGTGAGATGACGGTGCCTGTGATTCCGGCGCTGACGCCGATGCCGTCGCAGCTCGGGGTCGAGATGGTCTCTGTGCCCTACGAGTTCGCGGACACGAGCGTTGAGCACGTATTCGCCGATCTGGGCTCGATGCATGTGGGTGGCGCGAATGGTCTGGCACGGTGGAGTCCCGACGAGCTCATCTACCGGTGGTTCCCGCATGCGTTCGTGAACAACGTGACGCCGGGTTCCGGTTACTGGTTGCTGAACCGCAATCGCGAGACCGTGTACTTCCCGGATGACATCAGCCCTGTGCCGACGACGTGGGAATACTCACTAAACCTCTCTGCAGGGTGGAACCAGCTCGGCACGCCGTTTCCGCAGCTCACTTACTTCGACGGCGTGAACATCATCGACAGCAGCGGCTCGGAATGGACCATGCAGGAAGCCGTGGCCCGCAGGTTGATCCTTGGGACCGTCTATTCGTACGACGCCGACGACAACGAGTATCTGTGGAAGACGGAGCTTGGCGATGTGACGCTGGCGCCGTACTCCGGCTACTGGGTCTACTGCTTCGAGGACCTGACACTGCTGTTCGAGCCCAGCAGCCTGTACACACGGGCAGCAAGCAGTTCGGCGCCGGAGGCGGTCGCGCAGGTCGGCGACTGGAAGGCGCAACTGGTAGTGTCCGGTGGCGGACGTGTGCGCTCCAAGCGGTGCTTCGGGATGGCCGCCGGCGCCAGCGACGGCCTGGACGGGAACGACGTGCTGGCCCCGCCGGCGTGTCTCCCTGATGGTGTGTCATTGACCGCTGAGATGGTCGAGCCGGGCAGCGGGACGCGGTACATGCAGGATATCAGGCAGGCCGGCAGCCAGCAGCAGGAGTGGCAGTTGGCCGTCGCTACGAACGCGACGGGAGAGCCGATCTCCGTTCGCTGGCCGGACCTGAGCAAGATGCCCAGGGACCTCGTCGCGACGCTTGAAGACACAGCGACGGGCGAAAAGCGCTACATGCGCACGACCAACTCGTATGAGTTCCGTTCGAGTTCGGACGGTGCAGCGCGCGTCCTGAAGATCGTTGTGAGGGCGCGTGGCAATGACCGCGCACTGGTGCAGAGCGCAAGTGTGTCGCAAGCTGGAGGCGGCGTGGCGTTGGTGTACTCGCTCGCGAACGATGCGAATGTTGACCTGGAAGTCCGGAACATCTCTGGAGTGCTGATCCGCCGGATCCAGACGGACAATGTGGGTCAGGCGGGCGTGAACACGACGATGTGGGATGCGCGGAACTCCCGCGGATCGCGAGTGCCGGGCGGTAGGTATGTGTTCCGGGTGACCGCGCGTTCGCCGCTCAGCGGCGAGCAGCATAGCATGGTCTGCTCGTTCCAGCTCAGCCGTTAGTCAGTCGCAGACGCAAGACTCACAGCACGGCTACCCTCGTACGGCCAGATGATACCAAGGGGGAAAGGTTTTATGACCCTTATCCGAACCAGGTGGTATGGGCGGGCGATCAGCTACGCTCTGCTCGCAGCAATGCTGCTGGGTGTGGCGCCGTGCACATTGTCGAGCGCCCATGCTGGAGCAAAGAACCGGACGGTGCTGCTCTTCGCTGTCGCAGATGAGAGCTCAAGCGGACTGCCGGAACTGCAGAAGATCGCGACGGACGCACTGCAAATGTCGATTGATGACCTCAAGGGCTTGGAATGCACCGACTTCTCGCCTACGTCGCCGTTGGTGCGGCGTGCGTTGGCGGAAGGTCGCGTGCTGGCGACCCAGCTCCAGACTGGGCCGACCAGTGTGCCGGACGCCGTAGAGCTCGGGTACGCCCTGAATGTTGAGACTGTTGTGATCGCCAGCATTCAGTCATACCGGAGCACCCAGCAACCCCGGTCGGTGGAGGTTATCATCTCCGGGCAAGCCTACGACGTGGCGGCGAACTACAACGAGGAGGTCGGCGAGGCGTCCTCGAAGCCTGCGGTCGCGCAGGCCTTCGGTGTGGTCGGAACGAGTCGGAAGCTGCCGGGTTACCGCGGGAGCGACCGGCCTTTGGCTCGCGAGGCGATCGGCGAGGCCGCATACCGCGTGGCGCGGGTCCTGAGCGGCGCGACGATCAGTGACGTGGCGAAGCCAACGCCCACGCCGAAGAAGAAACATAAGAACCGCAAGATCCTCACGTACGTACTCGCCATTGCGGCCATCGCATGGCTGGTGAGCGAGAGTGGTGGGGACGATGACGCGGGACCGAGCGCCGATGCGCTGCCGCCAGTGCCGCAGCCCCTTGAGCCGGAAGGAACCGACACGATCCGGGTTCGATGGGAAGCCCCGAGCGGAACGTCGTTCGAGGTCCTGCGCTACCAGATCCAGCGGCGCGTGGACGACGGCGACTGGAGCTTCTTCGGTGCCGGAAACGCGAGCGCCGATGTCGACCGTGCGGCGCGCAGTTTCGCGGACTTCGATGTCGCGACCGGGCATTCCTACGCCTACCGTATCCGCGTTTTCTACACGAACAGCAAGTTCTCTCAGTGGGCCTACTTCCAGGGGATCGCACTCTGAACGAGGACGGCGTGTCAGAGACAACCTCCCTGGAGACCTTCAGCCTAGTGGCCGCCCTTTGCGTTGCGCGCAGAGGGCGGCTGTGCTGTGCGGGCACCGAACGTGTGACCGTGGGTTTCCATACCACGAAACAAGTCTCGCAGAAGGTATAGCGTGTTCGCAGACCGCAGGAGCACCAAATTTGCGGCGTACTGGCTACTGCTGGCGCTCGCAATCGCGCCGATGGGCTTGGTGCCGGGCCGTGCATTGGCGCAGGACACTCGGTCGGGTGCCGTGCGGATTTCGCTCAAGCCTAACCCGACCACGTTGCCGGCCGATGGCAAGAGCCGGGCGCGCATTCTCATTGAGCTGCGCAATCGTTCCGAGCAGCCGATGCCTGATGGCACGCAGGCCTTCTGCACCGTCGACAATGGGCTCCTGCAGGCGAGTGATACAGACCGCAGGCGGTCGCTCAGTGTAGAGACGACGGGCGGATTCGCGACGATCTACTGCCTGAGTGAGTCGCCGGGCATCGCGACCGTGACAGTGCGAGTGTTGGAGAGCCGCCAGAGGGTGACGCTACAGTTCCTGCCCGAGGGGGAGACGGCCAAGGCGCGGGCACGCGTCGTGAACATGCACGGGGGATGGATTGGGTATTGCCTGGACTTGAGTCTCATCCGTGCTCGAGACGGGGCCAGGGTGAAGTTCGGAGACCTTCTGTTCGAAGCAGTCGACGGGCTTGAGGTGGATATTCAGCGGCAGACACTTCGGGCTTGGGGCGTGCGGATCACGCGCAAGGAGGAGACGATAGAGGGGGAGGACGTCTACTTCGAACTGGGCACCGGACGGGGGATCGTGAGGCGGTTTGGGGACCTCGGTGTGGAGCGGGTGATATTCAACACGTACGGGGTTGAGAAGAACGGCGCGGAGTGGGACCTGCCGAGCGACGCCTTCCAGAGCGATGACCGCGAGGGCATGACGTGGCTGATCTGTGAAAGCTGTCTGTACTTCATTGGGCAGCGGGTCGTCGCCAAGCACGCGAAGCTCTATGCGGGTACTCAGAAGGTATTCAGTTTCCCACCGTACTGGGTGATTGGGCTGCCGGGGTACTCCGGAACCAGCAATACGCAGGTGGTCGGGGCGAGCACTGATGGCGGACTGGCGGTGGACTTGCCGTTCTTCTACCGTGTCAGCGATAAGTGGTCGGGATCGCTCAAGGTGCAGCGGGGCGCATCGGGGACGAGCTTCATCGCCCGTGACGGGTGGAGCCTGGCCCTGGAGGAGGCCTATGAGAGCCCGAACGCGAAGGGCTCGATCGAGGCCGGCGGACTGTTGAGCAGTGAGTGGGGCCTGGAATGGCGAGACGAGCGCAAGATCTTCGGTGACAACCAAGGCTTCCTGAACGTGTCCTGGCCTGACCATCGGAGCCTGTTCGCTGACGCAAGCATCTACCATTACGGCGACGCGTACCGGTTCAACTTCCGCGCGCAGTACGATGACCCTTGGCTCGCGGAGAAGAGCCGCCGACTAGTGGCTGACTGGCTGACCGACCCACGACGGCTGACGGGAGACTCAAAGTTCCGTCTCGGGACGTCGCTTGGGGTCAGGCGGTATGACGGTCTCGACGACGACTGGGTGCTGGAGAACGAACTGTACGGCTCCATCGAACTGGATCCGTGGCGCATCGGCAAGAACACCAAGGTGCGGCCGAGCATCTCGAACACGTACAGTTGGGACACGGCTGATTACTCCCGCAACGAGCTTCGAGGGCAGTTGCGCGTAAACCGCCGGTTGGGTCGAAGCACCCGACTCGGGATGAACTACTACCTGAGCTACCGGAACGGGGACACCCAGCGTCCCGGCGCGAACAGCATGCTGGGATTGGACTTCAGCACGGCGCACGGCACGCTGTGGAGCACCTACCTCAACGGTACGTGGGACATCACCGAGGGTGACACGTACGGCTATGTCGGGATCGACTACTTCTTCAAATCCAAGTGGCGGTTTGGTATCATAGGGACGCACTACGAGTATGACAGTTCCAGCTACGACGACCTGGAACTTGAGTTGGCGCGGTCCTTCGGGCCCCGCGAGATCGGGGTGCACTACTCGTTCGACACGGACGAACTGTCACTGGAACTTGGGAACTTCGGACTCTAGCGCATCCCCGCACACGGCCGCCGGGTGCGGCTGATTCCCCTGAACGGCGGCCGCTGAGCGAACCACACGACCCCGCAGACCGTGCGCACAGACGTTCTTCGCACTGCCTTGATTGGAGCATGGCCGGTGGCAGACTTCGCGGTTACCTCAGACTACGAGCCGAGCGGCGACCAGCCGCAGGCGATTGAGCAACTGGTCCGGGGGCTAGAGAAGGGCCTCGACCACCAGGTGCTGCTTGGAATCACGGGGTCCGGGAAGACATACACGATCGCGAAGGTCATCGAGAAGGTGCAGCGCCCGACCCTGGTGTTCGCTCACAACAAGACGCTCGCGGGGCAGTTGTGCGCGGAGTTTAGGGACTTCTTCCAGGACAATGCGGTCGCATACTTCGTCAGCTACTACGACTACTACCAGCCCGAAGCGTACCTGGCAAAGACGGACACCTACATTGAGAAGGACTCTCAGGTCAATGATGAAATCGACCGGCTGCGGCACTTCGCCACGCAGTCAATCATGGAGCGGCGAGACGTGATCGTCGTCGCCAGCGTGTCGTGCATCTTCGGCCTGGGCTCCCCCGAGCAATACCAGGAAGTGACACTCCAACTCAAGAGAGGTCAGCAGACCGACCGCGACGCGATCCTCAGGCAACTCGTGAATATGCAGTTCTCGCGCAATGACATCGGGCTGGAGCGGGGTACCTTCCGGGTACGGGGCGACGTCATCGAGATCCACCCAGTGGACGAGGACATCATTACGCGCGTGGAGATGTTCGGGGACGAGGTGGACCGAATCGTCACCAGGGACATCTTGACCGGCGAGCTGCTGGACGAGAAGGAGCGGGCCGTTGTGTTCCCCGCCTCTCACTACGTAGCCTCTGCTGAGAGAGCGGAGGCAGCACTCAAGGAGATCGACAAGGAGCTCAACGAGCGCCTGGAGCATTTTTACCAGGAGGGGCGGGTGCTCGAAGCTCAACGCCTTGAGCAGCGGACGCGGTATGATCTGGAGATGATCCGCGAGATCGGCTACTGCCAGGGCATCGAGAACTACTCGCGCCACTTCGACGGCCGCAAGAAGGGGCAGCCGCCCTACACGCTGCTCGACTACTTCCCCGAGGACTACCTGATGGTCGTGGACGAGTCGCACCAGACGATCCCGCAGATCCGAGCCATGGTGCACGGCGACCGGTCGCGAAAGGACAGCTTGGTCCAGTTCGGGTTCCGGTTGCCTTCGGCCTACGATAACCGCCCCCTGGTTTTCGAGGAGTGGGAAGAGCGCGCCAGTCAGGTGATCTACACGTCGGCGACGCCCGGCCCGTACGAGTTGAGCCACGCCAAGCAGATCGTGGAGCTGATCGTTCGCCCAACGGGCCTCATCGACCCGCCGGTTGAGGTGCGCCCGACCCTTGGGCAGATCGACGACCTCGTGGCTGAGGTGAAGAAGCGCGTCGAGAAGGGCCAGCGCGTGCTTGTCACCACCATGACCATCAGGATGTCCGAGGACCTGACCGACTATCTGTGTGAGCTCGGCATCCGCGCTCAGTATATGCACAGCCAGATCGATACGCTGGACCGCCACGAGATCCTGCGGGGCCTGCGGCTGGGTGAGTTCGACGTGCTCGTCGGCATCAACCTGCTGCGAGAAGGACTGGACCTCCCGGAGGTCTCTCTGGTTGGCATTCTCGACGCCGACCGGGAGGGCTTCCTGCGATCCGAGACGGCGCTGATCCAGATGATGGGCCGGGCCGCGCGGCATGTCGAGGGCGAGGTCATCATGTACGCGGACGAGATCACTCGCTCGATGAAGGCGGCGATCGACGAAGCGGAGCGCAGGCGGAAGAAGCAGATCGCGTACAACGAAGAGCACGGCATCACCCCGCAGTCGGTTCAGAAGGCAATCCGCGACACGATCCGCGCGGACGACGAGGCCCAGCAGCGGGCGCGCGAGTTGGAGCCGGCCGAGCTGGCCGCGAACGTGCCGGAAGAAGACCTCACGGAGATCATTACCGCGCTGGAGACCGAGATGCAGCAGGCGGCCGCTGACCTGGACTTCGAGCGGGCTGCGGACCTCCGCGACGAGATCAAGGAACTGAAGGCCCTGGTGGAGGGCTAACGTGCCCGTCAGTGAGAAGATAGAGCGGAAACTGAGCAGTGTTCCCGACTTGCCCGGCGCGTACCTGATGAAGGACGCGGAGGGGAACATCCTGTATGTGGGTAAGGCGCGCAGCCTACGCAAGCGCTTGCGTCAGCATTTCCGCGAGAACGCGCCGAACTATGGCTGGACTGAGCAGTTGTACGCGCATGCCGACGACGTAGAGTTCACGGTCACAAGCTCCGAGGTGGAGGCCTTCATCCTCGAGGCCAACCTTATCAAGGAGCACAAGCCCCGATACAACATCCGCCTCGCGGACGACAAGAGCTACCCGTACCTGAAGCTGACGGACGAGATGTACCCGCGCCTGATGGTCCTGCGGGACCTGCCCCGTGACGCCCGGGTGAGCTTCCCCGGACGCGGTGGCGGGCGTCGGTTTCACGACCCGCACCAGCAGAAGGTCCACGGGACGGGCTCGGGTCAGATCTTCGGGCCATACCCGGACGCATCGTCGATGAGACGGATCATGCAGATCGTCCCGAAGCTGTTCAAACTGCGAAGCTGCCGGCGGAAGCTTGATGGCACGGAGAATGGCAAGCCCTGCCTCAACTTGCACATCGGGCGCTGCCTGGGCCCCTGTCGGGGCGTCGAGTATGTCTCGCGGGAGGAATATGGCGAGGCGGTGCGCCTGACGGCCCGGTTCCTCGAAGGCAAGTCAGGGGAGATCGTCAAGGACCTGGAGACCGAGATGCAGGTCGCGGCGGAGGGCTTGGACTTCGAGTTGGCGGCGCGGCTGCGGGACCGGGTCAAGGCCATCCGGCGCGTCACGCAGGATCAGGTCATGGTCGCCAACGAGAACCGGGACCAGGACGTGCTTGGCGTCGCGTTGAGCGGAGAGACGGCGCTGGTGGCCTGCCTGCAAGTCCGGTCGGGACGCCTGGTCAAGCAGGACCAAGTGCCGTTTGGTCACGCGGCCGACCGCGCGGGGCCGGAGGTGCTCGACGCCTTTCTCACCCAGCATTACTCGCGCGCGACGTATATCCCGCCCGAGGTGTTGGTGGGCGAGGACGTCGAGGACATGGATGAGTGGGCTGAGCTTCTGGGAGAGGCGCGGGGCACCAAGGTACGCGTGTATCGCCCGCAGCGCGGAGAGAAGCGTCGGCTCGTCGAGCTGGCGACGAAGAACGCCGAGATCAGGCTGCAGGCCATCGAGAAGAGCCACGCCGCGCAGCAGCAGGCGACACAAGGGGCGCTTCGGGACCTCGCTGATGCCCTCGGGCTGCCCGAGACGCCACGGCGGATCGAGTGCTATGACATCTCGACCACGCAGGGGAGAAACTCCACCGGGTCGCAGGTCGTTTTCACTGACGGGCTGCCCGACAAGCGCAGCTACCGGCGCTACCGCATCATCGCCGACGGGAAGCCCGATGACTACGCAATGATGGGGGAGATGCTGGAGCGGCGTTTGAGGCGGGGGCTCAGTGACGACCCAAAGTTCCTCCCGATGCCTGACCTGATCCTCGTTGACGGCGGCAAGGGACAACTCAACAAGGCGCTCGAGGTGCTCGGGGACAGCGGTCTGGGAGACACCCCCGTCGCGGGCCTCGCGAAGCAGGAGGAGGAGGTCTTCCTTCCGGGCGCGCCGGACCCCGTGGATATGAGCGGGCACCAGTCGGCGCACTTCCTGCTGCAGCGGGTCCGGGACGAGGCCCACCGGTTCGCGATCACGCATCACCGAGGGCTGCGGGATTCGCAGATTACCCGGTCCGTGCTGGACGATGTCCCCGGGATCGGCCCGGAGCGCAAGCGGGAGTTGCTGAAGGCTTTCCCGTCGGTGCAGGAGATGACCCGGGCATCGGTGGAGGAGCTTGCGGCGGTTGACGGTATGGATCGCAGCGCCGCAGAGAAGCTGCTTTCGGCGCTGATGGCAGGCCCCAGTCTCAGCGGCGAGACGGCGGAAGAGGGCGAGGAATAGCGCGGTGGCTCCGCGACTAAGAGAGAACGGGAGCCCGGCCTCGCGGCTGGGTTCTCTGCTTTGGGCACTTCAGAACGCGATCTTGTGCCGCCGCATATACACGTTTTCGAGGAGCCCGACGCAGATCATGTTGATGACCAGGTTGCTGCCCCCGTAGCTGACGAAGGGCAGGGGCATCCCCTTGACGGGCATGAGGCCGATGGTCATGCCGATATTGACCATCACGTGAATGAAGAACAGAGCGACGATCCCCGACGCGATGAGTTGTCCCAGGCGGTCCCTGGCGTTACCCGCGATGTGGATGGCTCTCCACAAGAGGGCGACGAACAGCCCAATGGTCAGCAGACACCCGCCGAACCCGGTCTCCTCCCCGATGGCAGTGAAGATGAAGTCGGTCTCCTGGTCCGGTACGAACCCGAGTTGCGTCTGCTTGCCCTTGAACAGGCCTTGCCCCCACATGCCTCCGGAGCCTATCGCGATCATCGACTGGCGCAGTTGCCACCCCGAGCCGTGGGGGTCATCCTCCGGGTGCATCCACTGGGCCATGCGCTGCTTCTGGTGTGGGCGGATGATGTTCAGGTTCCACGCGGAACCGAACAGCAGCATCGCGATGACAACGTATGACACCAGATGCGCCACGCGCGCCCCGGCGACGAACAGCATCACCAGCCAGATGAACATGATGACGACGGGGGTGCCGAGGTCCGGCTGCAGCAGAATGAGGCCCGTCGGCACCAATGCGTAGGGGAGAGACCGGGACACCAGGGACAGCGTGTCGACCTCGTCCTCGCGCGCAACGAGGAAGACGCTGAGCATGATGATCACGGCGATCTTCGCGAGCTCCGACGGCTGGATGTGGATCGGGCCGATCGGGATCCACCGTAGCGTCCCGCGCACGTCCCCCACCACCATGCCCAAAATGAGCACGACGATGAGCAGGAAGATGACCGCGCCCATGATCGGCAGCGCCAGGGATGCGATCTTCTCGTAGTCCAGCAACGCGGCCAGGAGCATAGCCGGCAGCCCGACGATCAGCCAGACGATCTGCAAGCTCACCTTCGCCGCCGGTGATTGGCCGGCCGCGACGAGGGAAGCCCGCGTGCAACTGTAGATCATCAGCAGACCGATCGCGAGCAGCGCAGAGACGATGACGAGCAGGAGTGGATCCAGTCGTCTCAGGAGGCGGCGCTGGTGAAGCATAGCGGGTATTGTATCACAATGGGGGTGGACCAGGAACCTGACGGCGCACAACTACACACGCACACCCGACCGCGAGGCGAGTTGACCCGCGGCCGAGTGTAGTTCCGTCCGTCTGGGCAAGGACCGACAGGCTACCCCGACTAGCGCAGGTAGATGATCCCGCCCGTATCACCAACGACGCCAAAGAGCTGGTAGCGGCCCCGGTACGGTCCAGCGCCGATTACACAGGCATAGTGTGAGTTGCCACCAAGGTCGATGTAGTCGTGGTGGCCCGGGGTCTCAACCGTCTTGACGAACTTGGCGTGCCCATCAGCGAAGGCGGTGTTGGCGCCATCGTTGTGAGCGTCAACCAGGGGCGAATTGAAGAGGCTCGGGGCAAGCTCGATCTCTCCGTCGCCCATCAGCATGGTCTCCGCCGGCCGAGGAAGCTCGGCCTGGCAGACCACGTAGTCATCGGGGTCGGAGCCCGTGACCGGGTTGTTGGGCCCGTCCTCAAAGATGGCGTAGTTCCCGTTGTAGCCTATAGCCGTCAGCCCGCCGGCGATCGGCACAGGAACGAGCGCCTGCATCTCCGAAATGAGTATGCGGTCTTTCTCTGACGGGCACTGGAGGATTTGAGCGTTCTTCATGTAGGGCATCAGTGCGTGGTAG
>JALGSS010001091.1 GCA_029821745.1 Candidatus Zipacnadia bacterium | reverse complement strand
CTACTGCAGCTTGCCGGAGCCCTCGATGGGCCAGACGTCGATCACGCGGCCCTGCTGATAGACGTGAATTTCGCGGTATAGATTGCTGGTCGTGCAGGCATGGGACGGAATAAGCTGCAGCTTCTGCCCGACGGAAAGCGGCTCCCCGTTCACGGTGAGATGTCCGGGCGGTCCCGAACGATCGGCGGGCCGAACTCAGCCCCGACGCCCTTGACGCCGACATCGAGAACGCCGCGATTGGGCTCCTGGGCGCTGATGCAGGTGGTCATGACCGAAAGCGCGAGTTCGAACTCTGGGCGCGTCTTCTGGTAGCGCCAGTCCATCGTGACGTACGTGCCGGCCTGGAGCTCATCCATGCCGGGTATCGTTCCGGTCAGGTCATAGGTGCCTGCGCCGCCGCCGCTGACGATGGCGACGGGCAGTCCCGCGTCTTCGATGAACCGACGCGTGCCTACGAGGTCACCAATGGACTCGCGGGTGACGGAGTTGCGCTCGTCGTCGTCCTCCATGAGAACCGAGTGGCGGACGCCACAGCGCTTCATGCCGATCTCGACCTCGATGAGACAGCCGATGGTCTGTCCGGCCTGCGACGCGAGCTCGGACAACTCCCGCACGTTGCCGGGATCGTCCACGGCTACGCGGACGATGGCCTTCGGGAGCAGGTCCAGCAGGCGACGGATCTTCCGTTCGCCGACCACCTGATTGGCGATCAGAACGTCCGTGATCCCCGCCTCGACGCAGACCTCCGCTTCGCCCAGCTTGGCGCAGGTCACACCGACGGCCTCGCGGACAAGCTGGCGCTTCATCAGCGTGGTGCACTTGTGGTTCTTGAAGTGGGGCCTGAGCGTGCACGGCTTGTCGGCGAAGAAGTCCGCCATCTTGTCGATATTGCGCTGCGCGACGTCGATGTCCAGAATGAGGGCCGGTGTGTCGAGGTCCTCAATGGGGGCCCCGACAGGCCAGTTATCTGCCATTAGTGTTCGCCTCAATACTGCGATGGTGTGCTCACGGCGCGATCTCCAGCGCGGCCATGGAACATGCGGGCAGTTCAAGGTAATAGGCCGCGCCGCGTGTGTCAACCTCGACCTGCGAGACGCCGATTGTGGCCGGGTCCTGCAGGTTCGTCGACCACGGCAGCGGGCCGGAAAGCAACCAGGCTTCGGCGTCGCCGGTTCGCGCTGCCCGACCTTTGATGGAGACACTGGTCGCCACGGCCTCGTCGATGTTCTTGTTCACGATTATGACGGTGACGGTGCCGTCGGGGCGCGTCGCGGCATTCACGCCGAGGTCCGGGACGCCCCCGGGGTTCTCCGCGTCGAACCGCTGCACAGACTCCAGCCGGAACCACGCCTTCCCACTGACGGGGCCCTGGCCCTCGACGCGCCGGGCGAGGATCTCGATGGCCTTCGCGTCCGGCAATGTGGTGTAGTCAACCTCGACGCGCGTCCAGTCCCGTGTTCCCCGAACGTCCCCTTCCAATGAGCAGGAGTGGGTGACCGTCCAGCCACGGGCGTCGCCGACCTGGAAGCCTGCGCCACGGTTCCCCGTCAGCGACTCAGTCTTCACGTGTCCCGTCAGGCGGTAGGAAGTGGAAGCCTCCACGGGGATCTCCACACGGGGGAAGTAGTAGTTGACGTCCCGCCCCGGGAATTCGGCGGCGGCAACCTTCCCGTCGATAGTCTGCTTGATGCCTTCCAGCGGCGTGCGGTCCTCCCATACGTAGTCATCGGGCAGCAGGTTGCCGTCGTACAGCTTGAACGCGGTCGGCTCGCCTGTGCGCTTCCCCAGCCATGCCCCGCCTCCGAAATCCCACGTGTCGCAGTCCACTTCGACCTCAATCAGCGTGTCGCCGAAGTGCTGCGCGTAGAGCTCGTAGGTGTAGAAGTTCGCCTGCTTGACCGGCGTCTTACCCTGGTGAATATACCCCTGTACCATGCCCCAGTATTCGTTCGCGAACTGCCAGAAGTTGGCCATGGCGATGCGGTTGCGCGGGCGGGTCATGATGCGCAGATGCTCGGCATTGCGCAGGGCGTTCGCGAGAGTCTGCCGGTACGGGATCGGCTTGGACTGGACGAAGTGCCCGTTGTACTCGGTGATCGCCAGCGGGACATCCGTGCGACCCGTGATCTCCTCAATCAGCCCCAGCAGCCGGTCATAAATGCTCTGGATTCTCAGGTCCGATGCGGTGCAGGCCTGCATGAAGGGCCGGGTGCTGCTCTCGTC